>DQTU01000288.1 GCA_015662615.1 Campylobacterales bacterium
AATTTATCATCGGTGATTTTACAGGCATGATCGGTGATCCGACAGGAAAAAGTGAAACTAGAAAAAAATTAGATAAAGAGACCGTGTTAGAAAATGCTCAAAGTTATAAAGAGCAAGTGTTTAAAATTTTAGATCCTGAAAAAACAGAGGTTCTTTTTAACTCTGAGTGGATTGATAAAATTGGAGCTGCCGGGCTAGTTGAACTTACTACTACTTTTACAGTTGCTAGAATGTTAGAGCGAGAAGACTTTGAAAAAAGATACAAATCTAACACTCCAATTGCTATCAGCGAATTTCTCTATCCCCTACTCCAAGGTTATGACTCTGTAATTTTAAAATCTGACATTGAGTTAGGGGGAACAGATCAAAAATTCAACCTCTTAATGGGACGGACTCTGCAGCGTGGTTACAATATAGGTAAAGAACAATCAATCCTTATGATGCCACTCCTAGAAGGTTTAGATGGTGTCAATAAAATGAGTAAATCTCTAAACAATTACATCGGTGTTACCGAAGAGGCTAATACGATGTTTGCCAAAGTGCTAAGTGCTAGTGATGATCTCATGTGGAGATATTATGAGCTATTGAGTAGTAAAACTTTAGATGAAATTGCAATCTTAAAAACAGAGGTTTTGCAGGGAACACTACATCCCAAAGTTGCAAAAGAGCAGTTGGCAGCAGAGATAGTCACACGATACCATGACAAAGAGAGTGCAATCAAAGCACTAGAAGAGTTTAATAAAGTTCATAAAAAAAATGAGCTTCCTACAGATATGGATGAATTTGAGTTTGAAGGTTCCATTTGGATTGCAAAAGCGTTAGTAGATGCTAAACTTGAAACTTCTACCTCACAAGCAAGACGGGATATTAAGCAAGGTGCCGTTAAAATCGATCAAGTTAAAGTCGAAGATGAGCAGCTACAACTCCAAAGCGGTGAGTATGTACTCCAAGTAGGAAAAAGAAAATTTGCTAAAGTTAAGGTTTTATAATGGAAAGAAAAGTATTAAAAATTGGAAAACACACAATCTCTAAGCCGATCATTCAAGGCGGTATGGGCGTAGGAGTTAGTTGGGATCAACTAGCGGGGCATGTCTCTAAAGAGGGGGCACTAGGCGTTGTCAGCTCTGTTGGAACAGGATATTATGAAGATAAAAAGTTTTCACATAAAAATGTAAGTGACAAACCCTTTAGTGAAGAGAATTTTTACTGTACAGACTCACTTAAAGAGATTTTTAAAAATACAAGAGAAATTTGTGGTGACGCTCCGATCGCTTGTAATGTACTCTATGCCTCAAACGACTATGGTCGTATTGTAACAGATGCTTGTGAAGCAGGTGCAGATATCATTATCACAGGTGCAGGTCTGCCTACGAATATGCCTGAGTTTACAAAAGATTATCCTGATGTTGCATTAATTCCAATTGTCTCAAGTGCAAGAGCTCTGAAACTTATCTGTAAAAAATGGAAGCGATATAACCGTCTTCCAGATGCAATCATTGTTGAAGGACCTCTCAGTGGTGGACATCAAGGATTTACCTATGAACAATGCGCCCAAGAAGAGTTTCAACTTGAAAATATCATACTCCCAGTTATCGAAGAGGCAAAAAATTGGGGAAATATTCCAATCATTGCAGCAGGTGGAATCTGGGATAAAGAGGACATCGATAAATTTTTAGAGATGGGTTGTGCAGGCGTTCAAATGGCCACACGATTTATAGGAACCCATGAGTGTGATGCACACCAAAACTTTAAAGATGTACTTTTAGGTGCAGAGGAGGAAGATATCAAACTTTTTAA
>DQTU01000184.1 GCA_015662615.1 Campylobacterales bacterium
AAGATGATAAACTCTCTAAAGTCAATTATCTCTGGTTGTAAAGCCAAAGAGGGTAGAGCTTACCGTGTGACTATAAAATCCAACGATGAAGAGTGATAGACTCCAAATTGCGACGATAGGTAAGGTTGTAGGATTATGGGGCGAGTTAAAGCTTCATCTACAATCTGACTTTGAAGACCAATTTAAAATTGGAAGCCGTTTTGTGCTTACCAACGGAAGCACTATCGAGATAGAAAACTACAATCATGCAAAATCACTCGTTAAATTTATAGGATTTAATGTTCGTGAAGATGCACAAAAATTAACAAATCAAAAACTTTTCACAACTGTCGAAGCAACTCGTGAAAACTGCTCTTTGGAAGAGGGTCAATTTTTCTGGTTTGATGTGGTTGGTTCGTTGGTTTATGATGGGGATACATTTTTGGGAACTGTAGATGAAATTGAACGCATTGGAGCTGTTGATTATCTTGTGATAAAAACTGCTGAAGATTTGGTTGAGAAAGAGCATTCAATAAAGTTTTATATACCTTATATAGATGAATATATCAAAAACTTTGATATTGAAAACAAGAAGATTGAAACAGAAGGTGGCTTACTACTTTTAGAGGCTTCATGATGAGATTTACATTTGTCACGCTCTTTGAAAATATTGTAAAACCCTACTTTGAAGACTCAATTTTAAGCCGTGCTATCAAAGAAAACATCTTTTCAATTGATTTTGTAAATCCAAGAGACTATGCAACTGATAAACATAAAAAAGTAGATGATTATCAAGCTGGTGGTGGAGCAGGATTGCTTATAAAGCCTGAACCTCTTTCAAGGGCATTAGAGCAAATTAAAAGTGATAGTCCATCCGCCTATTTTATATTTGCAACTCCTGCTGGAAAACCTTTTAAGCAGATAGATGCCAAAAGACTCGCTAAATATGAGCATGTGGTGTTTGTAAATGGACGATATGAGGGAATTGATGAGCGTATCATAGAACAGTATGCGGATGAGCTTTTTTCTATCGGAGATTACATCCTTACAGGTGGAGAATTGCCAAGTATGTGCATGTGTGATGCGATAAGTCGTAACATTCCAAAAGTGCTTGGAAATGCCGAATCTTTGGATATTGAGAGTTATGAAAATAACCTTTTAGAAGCTCCGGCATTTACAAAACCAAACAGTTTTAAAGGTAGTGATATTATTAAAGAGTACTTAAAGGGTAATCATGGTAATATCCTGACTTTAAAAAGCAGGCTTTCGGTCTGTAAAACAAACTATTTTAGACCAGATTTGTACAAAAAGATTAAAACTAAAGGTAAATTAAATGAGAAATAAATTCATTGACGCTTTCGAAGAAAAACAAGCAGAAGGTAAAAACATCCCTGATTTTAGAGCAGGAGATACTTTAAGAGTAGCTGTTACAATTAAAGAGGGCGAAAAAACAAGAGTTCAGCAATTTGAAGGTGTTTGTATCGCAAGACGCGGTCAAGGTACTGGCGAGACTTTTATCGTAAGAAAAATTGGAGCAAACAGCGTTGGCGTTGAGAGAATTTTCCCAATCCTTAGTGATAGTATCGATAGCATTACAGTTCTTAGACGAGGACGAGTAAGACGATCAAAACTTTTCTATCTTAGAGAGAGAAAAGGTAAATCTGCAAGAATTAAAGAGCTTAAAAAAGCTAAATAATTTAGTGGTGGGATTTTCCCACCAACCTCTTAAGCAAACTTCTTTACAAAATAAATTCCAATTCCAATCACTACAAATATCACAGCAACTGTGCCAAATACAAAACTAAGCTCTATTGGCTGAGAAATATCAGGCATTAGCCCAATACCTCATTGCATCTTTCACAAAGTGTCTCTTCATCTTTGCTTCTATGTTTCCAACACCTTGGACATTTTGCACGAGTCCCAAGTAGGATTTTAAACTTATCCTCTCCTACTTTAAAACTGGCTAATTCTCCATCCTCATCATGTGAGATAACTTTACTTACAGTAAACCAATCTTCAGCATCAACTCTTTCTAGTTTGCTTATTGTTTCAGAGTTAGTTTGAATCACAAGTTCAAGTGTCGCTTTTATCTTTTTATCTTTTTTGAGAATATCAACTGCCTCAAAAAACTTCTCTCTAGCTTCCATCATGTAGGCTTCGTCAAAATCAACTGAAACTTCTTCGATTGGAGAATAAAGCAGATCAAAAACATCCTCTGCATCCTCTTTGATAACTTTTGGAGCATACTCTAAAACTTCATCAATGGTATAGGTTAAAACAGGTGCTAGAAGTGCAAGCATCCCTTTAGTGACAATTGCCATTGCACTTTGTGCGGATCTTCTTATTTGGTCATTTTCGGCGTTACAGTAGAGTCTATCTTTTGAGATATCCATGTGGATTCCGCTGAGCTCTGCTGTGATGAAGTGATTTAGCAGAGAAAGTCCTTTTGAAAATTCATAGATCTTAAAATAGGCTTCTACTTGATCAAAAACAGATTTTGCTTTGCTTACTATCCATCTGTCTATTGTTCCAAGTTCGTTAAGTGACATGATGGTGTCTAAATCAGCTACATTTGCAAGTAAAAATCGAATGGTATTTCTAGTTTTTCGATACTGTTCTGCCATCTGTTTTAAGATATCATCACTAATTTTTTGGTCTCCCATGTAGTCAACCATGCCAACCCAAAGGCGGAGTATTTCAACACCGAATTTTTTGCTAACATCGTTTGGTGCAACAACATTTCCTTTAGATTTGCTCATCTTTTTCCCACTGGCATCATTTGTGAAACCATGGGTTATGAGATTTTTGTAAGGTGTTGTACCATTTACTGCACTGCTCACTATCATAGAGCT
>DQTU01000223.1 GCA_015662615.1 Campylobacterales bacterium
ATAGTTATTATCAACCTTTACTGTCGCTGATGCATCTCCTTGTACTGCTGTTATAGTGCTAATCTTATAATCTCTTGGTTTTACAACTTTAGTGAGATACAAAGTATTTGCATCTACTGTAGCGTGCGGTGGTAGTCCTTTAGTTACTTTCTCAGGATTTGTGTAGATACTTTTTGCAACTTCTATATAGTTTGTACTGTTTAGAGCTGCTGAATTTTTATCCTCTGTCTGTGTTGTCTCACTTCCACATCCTGTTAAAACAACTATTGCTGACACCATGAGAAGTAGTTCTATCTTTTTTTCATATGTTATGATCCTGTATTTGTTAAAAATAAGTTTATATTATAGCTTAATTGATTAACTTTTGTCAATAAAATATTTCATTTAGATTTTGGTTTTTAGATTAGTATTTATAACTATCCCAAACCAAACTTCACCATAACAGTAGTTTGATGTGGGATGGTTATATATGCATCAATGAGGGGAGGATCATCAGAAAAACGATCAAATAGATGAAACAATAGAAAATAATCCTATTGTTTCGGAAGTTTTTATCCCTAAAAACCCCTTTTTAGAAGTACGTCTACTCTCAAAATTGTTAAAATACTATCTGCACGCTTTCCGATACCGCTAATCGCACCTTTCTCTTTATGCAGCGTTTCAGGGGCTGGTTCGATTTGTTTATCAGTAAGCCTGATAGCTTCCGTTAGCTTATCGATCACAAAACCGGCGATATTGTCTCCATCTTTCATAACGATGTAGCGTGTCTCTGCATTTTGATTTTGCGAAGGAAGGTTAAACTTCATTCTTAGATCAATAAGTGGAATCACATTACCTCTTAAGTTAAAAGCTCCAAGTACATAATTAGGTGTGCTTGGTACTCTTGTATACTCTATGGGTTTGATAATCTCTTGAATATTTAAAATGGGTATCGCATACTCTTCTTCTCCTACGATAAATCCTACAAGCTGTGTTATATTTTCCTCTTCTTGTTCATCACCTAACCCACTATCAATCGTTCTTTTTTGGTTTTTTAAAACTTGTTCTGATTGTTGACTCATCTTATGCCTCCACTGGTAATTTTATGTTTTTACTAACTGCACTCATCAAGTATTCTGGTGAATAGGGCTTTGTAATATACTCTGTCATGCCAACTTCAACCCCGCGAAGACGATCTGATTTAGAGGTTCTAGAAGTTACTGCTAGAAGTGGTAAGTTTCTATATTTTGAATATTTTCTAATTTCACTTGCTAAGGTGTAGCCATCCATTTGAGGCATTTCAATATCTACTAAAACTGCGTCAAAATTTATCTCATTTGCTTTGAGGATACTCAGTGCTTCTACACCATTTGTAGCTTCTGTTAGTGTTATTCCTAGAGGAGCTAATGATTTTCTAATAATTGTACGATCAGTTTTGCTATCATCAACGACAAGAACATTATAGTCACTTGGACTATCTTTTGATTTGCTTACTTGATTTGCTATCTCTTGTGTCATATCCACTTTAACCTCTTTTGCAAGATTCATCATCGCAGATACATCGGCAATAAGCGTAACACCACCATCTCCTCTAATGGTAGCTCCTGCAATTCCTTCTATACCTTTGAGATAATCACCCATTGATTTGATAACAATCTCTTCTTGACCTACTAGACCATCTACAATGATTCCTAGTTTACTTTCCGCTAGACCAATGATAACTACATAGGCATGTTCTCCACTATCAAATACCTGCTCAACACCAAACATATCTGAAAGTCTTACAAGTGATAGAATCTCATTTCTCAAACGAAGTACATTTCTGCCCTCTATCGTATACACTTCATCCATAGAGATTCTTACTGTCTCTAAAACAGAGGATAATGGTATCGCAAAATACTCTTCTTGAGCATTTACTAAAAGTGCTTGCATGATCGCTAAAGTAAGAGGAATTTTGAGTTTAAAGGTTGAACCACGACCGAGTTCACTATCGATATCAATGATACCGTTTAGTTTTTCGATATTTGTTTTAACAACATCCATGCCAACCCCGCGCCCTGAAACACCGGTTACTTGAGCGGCTGTTGAAAATCCAGGTCTAAAAATCAATGCATAAGCCTCTTTATCTGATAAGCTTCCAGCTTCTCTATCATTGATAACCCCTTTTTCAATTGCCATCATTTTTAGAAAATCAGGATCCATACCTGCACCATCATCTTTGATTTCGATGACAATTTGATTTCCTTCATTATATGCTTTTAGATTTACAGTACCTTTAGCAGGTTTTCTAGCAGCTTCTCTTATCTCTGGAGTTTCAATACCATGATCACATGAGTTTCTTATCATATGCACTAATGGATCACCGATTTCCTCAACAATTGATTTATCAAGTTCAGTCTCTTCACCATCAAGTACAAGCTCTATCTCTTTATTGAGTTCACGAGAAAGATCACGAACCAATCTTGGAAACTTGTTAAAGACTTTTGAGACAGGTAACATTCTTGTTTTCATAACTGCTATCTGTAAATCTGTTGTAACCATTGAAACAGAGGAGACAACTTGGTTTAACTCTTCAAGAAATTTTTCACCTTCATATCGCTCTTCTACATCATCATAGATTTTAAGAAGTCTATTTTTTCCAAGCACCAACTCTCCGATGAGGTTCATCAAGTGATCTAGCCTACTTACTTCAACCCGTATCGTTTGTTCTGGTGTAGTTGGTGTTTTCTTTGCTGCTGTAGCTTTTTTTGCTTTTGGAGCTTCTGCTTTGATAGCAGCAGCAACTGGTGCAGGTGTTGGAGCTGGAGTAGAAATTTCTAATTTTGGTTCAGGAGTTTCTACAATCGCTATTGGTTCAGATTTTTCAGCAGCTTTTTTTGCTTTTTTTGCAAGTTTCTCTTTCATCTTTTGTGCAAGCAGTCTCTCTATCTCATTTGCAACATCATCATCACTCATCTCTGATAAATCTAGCTCTTCTTCTTTAGGCTTTTCTACAACAGATGTTTGAGGGGTAATCTCTTCTTTTTTCTCTTCTATTGTTGGTATTTCAGCACTAATCTCTTCAATTGTAATCTCTTCAGCTGTTGTAGGTTCTGCTTGTGGTATATCTCCATTTGAAATTTGATGAAATTTTGCACAGATCTCTTTTATATCAATACCGCTATCAGCATCAGTGCTTGATTCTTTAATTGCTTCTAAAAGCGCTTTCATCATATCTACTGATTGTAAAACAACATCCATGATATCTGGTGTGATCTTTAGCTCATCTTTTCTAGCTTTATTAAGAACATCTTCCATGTGGTGTGTTAATTCAGTTAAGATATCAAAGTTTAAAAATGAACTAGATCCCTTTACTGTATGGGCTACTCTAAAAATACCATTTAACAGTTCTAAATCTTCTGGATTTGATTCTAGCGCAACAAGGTCTTGATCCATCTGCTCGATAAGCTCAAAAGCCTCTATTAAAAAGTCTTCCATTATTTCTTGTAATTCATCCATCTCTTCTCCTTACGCTACTGCTACTATAGGTTTTGTTGCTTCGTGTGCATGAATTGCTTTCGCAACCTCTATATAAAATGTTGCAGCATTAAATTTTGTTAAATAGGCATCTGCTCCTGCTTCTTCGCCCCTAATATCACTAAAGTGATCAGAGATCGAAGAGTTAAAGATCAATGGTATATTTTTTGTACGATCATCTTTTTTCACATGAGAAGCAAAGTGAAAACCATCCATTTGAGGCATTTCAACATCACTGATAATGATACGAAGTTCTTGCGTTAGAGAATCTCCAAAAATAGTAATCAATTCATTTAGTTTTTTTAAGCCATCTACGCCGTCTTGTGCTTCTACCACATTGAGCCCCATTTTATGAAGGGATTCTTTTACAATTCTTCTAGCAGTTGAGCTATCATCAAGTACAAGTGCTGTTCCTTTGAACTTTTCTACATCATTACTAGCTATGTCTGTGGTTGGTTTATAGAAACCTAGCTCTTCAATGATACTTTCTAGATCAAGAATCAAAAGTACTTCATCATTTTCAATCTTAGTAACACCTGTGATTTTTGTCTTCTCAAAAGCACCTTCGTTAGATGCAAATGATGCTGGCTCTATATCTTTCCAAGATATTCGTCTGATTCTTCGTGCTTCATGCACTGCAAAACCTATCAAAACATTGTTAAACTCTGTGATGATGACTCTAAGTTGAACTTTATCATCTTTAGGCGGAGTCATATCCATCCATTTTGCCAAGTTTACAACAGGTATCACAACACCACGAAGATCAAACATGCCGTCAATATATTCTGGTGCACCTGGAAGTTCTGTTAGCTTTGGAAGTTTAATAATTTCTCGTACTTTTGAGACATTAACGCCATAAATACCTTCATAGATACTGCCATCATTTGATTGTTTTTGGATGCGAAAATCAACAAGTTCCATCTCATTGGAACCAACTTTTAAGACATTATCATCATTCATACTATATCCCCTTAGGAAAATTTTATGAATTCAATCTCATCCTTGAAGGCTATTTTGAAGTAACTTCCATCACAGGCAAAACTACTGAAGTTCTTGTATTTGAGGCTATTAAAGACAAATTCTTCGTTTTGGTGATGGTGTCCTTCGCAGACAAAATCAATTTCAGTTAACCCTATATCGTACTTTTGAATTTTTTGTTTAATTATTTGATTAAAATCTTTTATTTTGTAACAGATATCTTTGCCTATATGTAGAGAAATAATCTTTTTGGCGATGGAGTTTTGAAAAAGATTGTCAATGAAATTAAGTAATATCAGCATAATTCTATTTCTTACAACACTTGTATAGAGTGCGTATCCTCTTCCTTGATGTAGATCTCCATGGGCGAGCAAAATCTTTTTATTTTTAAAGTGAAAAAGTGTAGGTTGTGCCTGAATTGGAAACACTTTAACATTGGGGAAAATAGTCTGTAAGTCAAAGTCATGATTTCCCTCAAAGTAGAAAATTTCTATATTTTGGGAAAGGGAGTTGATAAGTTCTATGGTCTCATTGAAAAGGTTTTTAGTATAAGTGATTTGTCCAACAAGAAGTTCAAACATATCTCCCATCAAAAAAAGTTGGGGAGGAAGCGTCTCTCTTTCGCTTAGTTCTATAAGAAAGTCACGAAATCCATGCCTGCTCTCATTATCATGAGCATCAGAGATAAAGAGTGCTCCCTCTTTTATCTCATGGGACATAAGCAATCGTTGGAATTGCAAGATTTTCTTCAAATCCACACATCAAGTTTGCATTGGCAACGGCTTGAGATGAAGATCCACGGAGGATATTGTCAACGGTACTATTTATAAAAAGTTTTTTATCTCTCCTTTTTGCAAATATATCACAAAAGTTGGTTCCAGCACAGGATTTCATATCAACTGGATTTTCAAAGATACGCACAAACTCTTCATCTTTATAATAATCTTTTAAAACTTGGATAGGATCAATCTCCTCTTTTAATAACATGTAAGAGTCAATCATTTCCCCTCGAGTTACAGGAATGAGATGTGGAACAAAGTTGATGTCAAATGATTTACCACTTTTTAGTCGAAGTTTTTCAGCAATCTCTGGCTCATGACGGTGTTTCCATGGATTGTATGCAAAGATATTTTCATTTATAGAGATATAATGGGTATTTTCTGTACATTTTTTTCCAGCTCCAGAAACGCCTGTTTTAGCATCTATAAATATAGGAAAGTTTTCATCTATAAAATCCACAAAAGGAAGTAACCCTAAAAGTGCTGCCGTAGGATAACACCCAGGATTTGCCACAAGAGAAGTTTTTTTAATCTCTTCCCTATACATTTCAGGAAGTCCATAAACAGACTCTTTCAAATGCTCTTTATCTTCATGGGGACAATAATGCTTTTCATAAGTTTCAAGCTCTAATCGATAATCCGCTGACAGATCAACAACCTTAACGCCTAGATCCAAAAGCTCTTTTGCAAATCCCATAGATGCACGATGTGGAAGTGCCAAAAAAGCTAATTTTGTTCGTTTTGCAATCTCTTTTGCATTTGCAATTTCAACTTTTGCTTCAAAAATCCCAGTTAGAGAAGGATGAAGCTCAGTAACTGTAGCGTTCCCACTACTTGTTGCCACATAAGTGATATCAAACTTTGGATGCTTTATAAGGATTTTTAGAAGCTCTAACCCTGTATAGCCACTAGCTCCAACAACTGCTACAGGTATCATGATAGTACTATTTCTTTATAACAAATCGAAATAATTTCATAATTCACTTCCCCCGCAGGCAATCGTACAGTGACTTCATCCTCTTCCTCTTTTCCCATAAGATGACGGGCAAGAGGTGTAACAGAAGAGATAAGACCAGCATCTGGGTTGCTCTCATAAGTTCCTACGATTGTGTAAGTTGACTGAACTTCAGTATCTAAGTTCTCAATCGTAACAGTAGAGCCAAACATCACTTTGTCATGTGCAAATTTAGAGGGGTCAACCTCACGAACGCTATCATAAAGGTCACCAAGTTCAGATATGCGCGCTTCGATAAAACGAAGTTTTTCACGAGCTGCATGGTATTCTGCATTCTCTTTTAAATCGCCATGGTCTCTTGCTATATCAATCTCTATAACTGTTTGTGGGCGTTCTATCATTTTTAGATTATGAAGCTCTTGACCTAGCTTTTTTCGTCCTTCTATGGTTATTGGTTGTGTATCCATGGCTATTCCTCGATATTTATTAATATTTAAATTTTATGATACAATAATTTTGATTATTAATAAAATAAACATGTAGATAAAGTTTTAGAGTAAAAAATTAATTTAAAATTCTATATTCCGAAACAACATTAGTACAGTTCAGCTCATTTGATACATCTTGTGTACATAAAGAGTTAATTTCTAAAATACTTCCTATATCCTTAGCATAAAAAAATTCTCCTCTATAGAGCCCATTTTTGCTTTGACAGACAACTTGCAGTACATCTTGGAAATCATTTTTGGATTCCATATGCTCTTTGAGTCTACAATGAATATTAAATCTGAAAGTTGCATCGGTTGTCTCATATGTCAGGTTTTTATGGGCACTGCTTAAATAGTCTCCAGCATCAGCAAATCTAACGATGTCAATGGTTTCTGATAAAGAGTTATCTTTACTTTGAATTCTATCATTTAGGAGTGTGTACACTGTATC
>DQTU01000115.1 GCA_015662615.1 Campylobacterales bacterium
CGTATCATTAAATGATGGTATAAAAAGTTTGTCTTTATCTTTAAGTGTTAAATCACTAGCCGTTCCAGATAGGGCATTGTTTGCATATTGGTTTCCACTCTGTTCATAGCCTTCACAAAGGGAATTGCCATTGTAACCATTTTCGCTATAACCAAGATTGATAGAAATCCTGCCCAATGGTGATAAGTTTTCTGCTTCTACGATAAGAGATTCAACTGCGTCAATACTATCTTTGATATTGATACTTCCCATGGTTTTACTTCCACTTGCTCTAAGGCTTGCTAAAATTACCTGCTCTTTAAGTTTTGAAAGTTCAATCTTTAAACTCTCTTTTTGCAGCTTTGCTATTGACTCTCTTGTAAATACAGCACCGTATAAAAAGGCATCATTCGTATATCCTCCAGCTCTTTCAATAACTGAAGAGAGTTTTTCTCCACTATGTATCACATAAGTTCCTGGGAATTTTACTTCCCCCTCAATAGTAATAGTTTTTCGATCATACCAGTTTGGAATACGCTTGATATTTATCTCATCGTGTGCTTGGATAAGAAAAGAGCCTGTATCATTCATATCAACATTGAAAATCTTTTTTTGTCGTTCACCATTATCGATATGATATCTTATGATTTCACACTCTTTTGGATACGCTTTTTCATTAAAGCCGCCAGCACTTTCGATAAACTTTTTCAAAGTCATCGCTTCAGCCACTTCATATTTTCCAGGTTTGACAACTTCACCGCTGATATATGCTACCTTGGTTGGATTGGTTTCAAAAAAGTCAAATAGATAGACGGTATCATATGCTTTTAGCACATGGTTAGGATTTTCTTGATAATTAATGAGCTTTACATCTGCCTTATCATGTTCTACATCATAATTGATTATTTTTACTCTTGTGGTGTCAAAAGAGCCTTTTATACCTGCGGCATATATAAGATCTTTCAAAGTCATCCCCTCTGTATAGAGATGTTTTCCCTCTTTCATCAATAGAGAGTGCACTGTATTGACATCTTCCATCTCAGCCTTAGTGAAAGCTTGGGTAATGGTGACAAATTGGTTTAGTCCAGTATCTAACTTATTGTAGATATAAAGCGTATCTCTATTTATAAGCGTAAAATCCTCAACACCATCTAAAATATTTTTCAGATTGATATTTAGCATCTGTGGTGCTAAATCTTCTCCAATCCTTTTTACTACTGCATAATCAAGTTGCGTATTTTCCAAAAAGAAAGTATTAAGTTTTCCATTTCTAATCTCTTTCCTTAAAAGAGTAGAAAGTTGTATACTTTCGCCATTTATCTCTTTTTTACCTTCTAATATTACATTTCCTACAACCGTAACATATCTTTCATTGCTTGCATTCATCTGACCTACATATACTTCATCACCATCTCTGAGTCTAAAAGTTCTAGCTTCCCTAAGAGAAATTTGTATATATTTTATAACTCTATTTCTATCATATCTTTTAACATGGATTTTGAGCCCATCAGCTTTACTTTTAACTCCACCAGCAAGTTTTAAAATTTTTGCCAATGATTCACCTCTCTCAATTTCAAAGATAGCCTCTTTATTTACAGCACCTTCTAACCGTATAAGACCATAAGCTCGTGGAACATGGATAGTATCATTTGGTTGCAATACTACATCCCCATGTTCTAACCCCACACTAAGAAGATGGTAATAATCTATAGTTGTAATTGTTTGACCATTTCGTCTTACTTGTATATTTCTCACCGATCCAACATCAGAGACACCTTTTGCTTC
>DQTU01000257.1 GCA_015662615.1 Campylobacterales bacterium
AAAAACTCAGTTTTTTTTCTAAAATGTCGATATATGTTGCAACTTGACCAATAATTGGAGAAATATATGATTAGTACAATTATGTATCGTATCAGAAGCATGAAACTAGGTCCGATGTTTGCACTTGTAGTATTTGGCATCATCGTATCTGTTACTACATCCTCTTACTTCTATCTTTATCAGTAAAACAAAACTTCACTTGAAGAGAAGTTATACTCTAAAGGAAAATCAATTTTAGATTTTGCAGATGTTTTACTTGAGAGTCGAAATGAAAAATTTTTTAGTGGAGCAAGTAGTGAAGTACCCCAAGAGATTCAAAATGAGATTTTTAGTAAATTTACAGAGGTTTCAAAAGGCGAAGTGTTTTTCAAACAAGCTTCATTAGATCCTGTAAATCCAAAAAACAGAGCATTACCTTTTGAGAGTGAAGAGATAGCGTATTTTAAAAAGCATAAAGATAAAAAAGAGCATAGTAAGCAAATTACACAAGATGGAAAAGAGTTTTTTATGCTTTCTCGTCCAGTTGTAGCGGAAAAAGAGTGTGTTATGTGTCATCCAAGTTGGATAGAGGGAGATATTATTGCTGCTGAAAATGTCAAAATTGATTTGAAAAATTACAATAGTGATCTTTCAAATATCATCACAACCATGTCTATCTCATGGTTTTTAAATCTCTTTTTAGTCGTTGGTGCTATTTTGTTACTTTTTCATAAAGAGGTAACTTTAAGACTAGAAAACCTTCTAAAAGCAATGAAAAGAGTCCAAAAAGGTAAATTTAATGTTGATGATATTTTAAAAGAAGAGCATATAAAATCAATAGATAAAAACGAGATAGGAAAAACATTTCTTGCACTCAATGAGATGGCACATGGAATTAAACCTGTCATTGATAATGTTGTAGAGCAATCAGCAAATGTTGTCCATAATGCCTCTTTTGCCTCTAATCAAATCATCAAAAACAATAAAAACATTTGTGAACAAAATCAAGAACTTGAAATAGCAAAACAGTATACTGATGACATCTTAGAACTTAATTCAACATTGAGTGAAAGTTTATCTGAGCTCATTGATGAGTCACATCATGGCATTAAAGATATCGCAATTACCAAAAATGTAATTGCCAGCAATATACATGACACAGAACTTGCTTCTGAAGCAGTCCAACAGACTATTGATGCAATTGATAGCTTAAATACGCACTCACAAGATATCAATAATACTATTGATATCATCTCTGATATCGCCAATGAAACCAACCTCATCGCCCTAAATGCAGCGATAGAAGCAGCACGAGCTGGAGAACATGGGCGTGGGTTTGCAGTCGTAGCTGATAAGATAAGAGAGCTTGCAGAAGTATCATTACAAAACGCAACAACTATCGCACAAGTTGTGAAAACTATGCAAGGCAATATAAATAAAGTTTCACAAAATGCCAAAGATACACAAGAAACATTTGTAAAATTAGTAACAGGCACAGAGGACATCCACCAAAATTTCTCAAAAACAGAAGCACTATTAAACAAAACCGTTACTACTTTAGATAACTTTGGAGAGGATTTTAAAAAACAGTCACACCGTCTAGAAAATATAAATCATAAAATCCAGAAAGTCTCAGATAAATCTAAAACCATAAAAGAAAATTCTCAAAAAATCGACAGTGCTGTCAGGGAAATTTCAGATGAAAGTAGCAAACTTGAAAAACTAAGCGAAGGCTTTTAAAGGAACTCCATGTCACAAATAGACCCGATAGAATTTATAGAACAATTTGATACTTTGATGATTTCATCGATTAGTAGTAGTCAAAGACCGCACAGTAGCTATGCACCGTTTGTCTCAGAAGATAAACAATTTTATATCTGCATTAGCAAAATGGCAAAACACACCAATAATCTTTTAAAAACAGAATCAGCCTCTATCATGTTTATCGAAGATGAGTCAGAATCTACAAATAGTTTTGCACGAAAGCGTGTTACCTTTGATGTTGATGTTTTAAATATCCCAAGAGAGGAAGCAAAATTTTCCGAAATCATGGAACTTTTCAATGAAAAATTTGGTGAAAAAGCTTCTATGTATGAGCAGATGGCAGATTTTCATCTATTTGAATTCACACCTGTAAGTGGGCGAGCTGTATTTGGATTTGGAGCAGCATTTAACTATAAAGATGGAGCGTTTAAAGGTTTAATGAGCTAATCACAGCTTTTGGAAATATCTCATATTCG
>DQTU01000248.1 GCA_015662615.1 Campylobacterales bacterium
AAAGGAAGTGCAATATTTTTACCGATATCAGCTCTAAAATCTATCTTACTTCCATGCTCAAACTGATACCATCCATATAAAAATTTGTGCAGTTTATTTAACACACCGCTACTACTCTTACATTTACTTTGAAGATCCCAAATTGTCCCAAACGGTCGTACTGCTATTCGTGCTAACATCTATCTCTTTCCTTTATATCTTACAATCTTCAATTTCTATCTCTTGATACTCTTTTCCAACCATATCAAAAACAGCTTTCTTGATACCTTTGATAGTAAATCCAAAATGCTCAAACAATTTACCTGCATCTCCACTAGCACCAAATGAGTTCATACCTAAAACTTCGTCCGCATAACGATACCACTCGATACCGCTACCAGCTTCAACAGCCAAAACTTTTGTACTAGGATCAACAACTTGCTCTTTATAGCTACTCTCTTGCTCGTTAAACAGGTCAAAACAAGGAACAGAAACAATGTTTGCTTTTATCCCTGCAAGTTCAAGATGACATGCTGCTTGAAGAGAAGGCATCACTTCACTACCCGTTGCCATAATAGTTACAGTTGCACCCTCTCTTTTTTTAATCATATATCCACCACGACTTGCATCGCCAACATCTACTTTGGATTTCAACGTTTTAAGTTTTTGACGACTTAGGACAAATCCACTTGGAGCATTTAACTCTAATGCTTTTTTCCAACATGCAACATTTTCACTAGCATCTGCTGGACGGAAAAGATAAAAGTTAGGTAACGCTCTAAACTGACTCATCTGCTCAATCGGTTGATGCGTAGGTCCATCTTCTCCAACACCGATACTATCATGAGTCCAAACAAAATAATTTTTAAGACTCATAAGTGCTGCCAATCTCACAGCAGGTTTCATGTAGTCTGAAAAAACAAAAAATGTTGCAGAAAATGGGATAAAAAGACCATAAAGGCTCATTGCATTTGAGATTGCACCCATAGCATGTTCTCTAATTCCAAAGTAGATATTTTTTCCATTTGGAAAAGTTCCCATATCTTTTAGTTCCGTTTTATTTGAAGGACTTAGATCCGCACTTCCTCCGACAAAACTAGGAATAGCTTTTGAGATAGCATTTAAGATTTGTCCATTACTATCTCTTGTCGCAAAACCTACACCCTCTTCAAACGAAGGCCATTGGATTCTTGAAAAATCTGGATTTTGTAAAATCTCCAAAGTGGCATTTTGTTCAGCTAGTGGAGCATCCATGATAAGCTTTTTCCAAGCTCTTTCACTTTCATCACCTTTTGCAACAGCTTCTCTAAAACTATTTAAAACTTCATCACTTATAAAAAAGTCTTTTTCAGGATCAAATCCCGCTTTTTCTTTTGCTCTTTTTATCTCATCAACGCCAAGTGGAGCACCATGTGAATGGTGGCTTCCCTCCATCTTATCTGCACCTTTGGCAATCGTTGTTTCAGCGATGATAAGACATGGTCTATTTTGCTCAGTTTTTATCTCTGAAAGCACTTGATCAATTTCTGAATAATCATGCCCATCTATTCTAAAAACTTTCCACCCTTGAGCTTCAAATCTAGCCTTAACATTTTCACTCCAAGCTAAAGAGGTATCACCCTCAATTGTAATCTTGTTTGAGTCATAAATAAGCACCAAATTATCAAGACTCTGATGTCCTGCAAGTGAGCAAGCTTCATAACTAATACCCTCTTCAAGATCTCCATCTCCACATAAACAGTACACTTTATGGTTAATTATCTCTGCGGTTTCGCTATTTAATAATTTCTCTGCATATTTTGCACTCATAGCAAACCCAACAGCATTTGCCACACCCTGCCCTAAAGGTCCAGTTGTCACTTCGATACCAGGAACATCTCTATACTCAGGATGTCCAGGAGTTTTACTTCCAAACTGTCTAAACTCTTTCAAGTCATCCAAACTCAAATCATATCCCCAAAGATGAAGAAGTGAGTAAATCATAGAACTCGCATGTCCGCCACTAAAAACCAATCTATCACGATTGAGCCATTTTGGATTTTTTGGATTGTGATTTAAGTGAAGTGATAACACACTCACAATATCTGCAAGCCCCATAGCCACACCAGGATGACCACTGTTTGCTCTTTGAATCATATCTGCACTTAGAAATCTAACTGTGTTTGCCATGTTTGTTAACATCTGTTTTTGTAGCATTTTATTCCCCTATTTAAAATATATATTTATATCCGTAAGTAATCTATCTTTTAGCACCGAATCCAACTGGCTGATCTGTGCTTCAATTTTTGATTTTAATTTCGCTTTTTCAATCAACGCACCTTCAATTCCTAAAAGGTTTGTAAAAGAGTTTTTACTGTTATCATTGTTGGTCGGTTTACCTGCAACTTCAGTCGTAAATGTAGCGTCAATGATATCATCTTGAACTTGAAACAAAAGACCGATATTGAGACCAATATCATAAAGTAACTCTTGTTTCTTTAACTCTAATCCAACAATAATTGCACCCATTTTCATACTTGCTGCTATCAATTTTGCAGTTTTATGAATATGCAAAAATGTCAACTCATCAAGGGTTAGTTTTTTATCTTCAAAATAACAGTCAATCGCCTGCCCTAAAACCATCCCATCTGTTCCACAATTTGTAGAAAGCTCTTTAATCAAAGCAACTTTAACCTTATCACTCAAAGGTGCATTTGCAATCATTAAAAAACTATGTGAATTTAATGCATCACCCACTAAAGTAGCTACAACTTCATCGTATGTCACATGAAGCGTTGGTTGTCCCCGTCTAAGTTCTGAATCATCAAAAGTTGGTAAATCATCATGGATAAGTGAATAAGTATGGAGCATCTCAATTCCACTTGCAACCCAAAATGCATTTTTAATAAGTTGTGGTTCATAAGCATCAACCACTTGTAAAAGCATAAGTGGACGAAAGCGTTTACCACCAGCCGTAAACATCTCTTTTAATGCATGATTATAAGTTGGATGAAAACTTGGTGCATCAGGTAAATGTGATTGTAAAAATAGTTCGAATTCTTGAAGTAGATTATTTTCCTGCGAAGGCACCAAGACCGCCTAACATCGAAGTTGCTGCAAGTTTTCTATCTGATTCTATCATTTTATTTACATCATTTACAGCTGATATAAGTAAAATTTGTAATGACTCTTTATCTTCTAAAAGTGAGTTATCAATTTCGATATCGATAATCTCTCCGCTACCATTTCCAGTAACTTTTACCATACCTCCACCGCTTTTAGAAGTAAACTCTTTTTTAGCACTCTCTTCTTGCATCTTAGCAGCTTGTTCTTGTGCTTGTTGGAGCATTTCGCCCATTTTACTAAAGTCCATATTTTCAAACATAATCTTTTGCCCCTGTTATCTCATTGTCACTATTTAGTAGTACAATATGAGGTTTAAATATTTCTGCTTCTTCAATGGTCATGCTTGCATATGCAATGACGATAATTATATCACCAATCTCTGCTTTTCTTGCAGCTGCACCATTAAGACACATGTCTCTTTTTCCTCGCTCACCTTCGATAACATAAGTCGAAAAACGCTCTCCATTATTGACATTGACAATATCAACTTTTTGACCAACTCTAAGCTTTGCAGCATCCATCAACTCTCTATCGATTGTGATGGAGCCGACATAATTTAGATTTGCATCTGTTACTGCAGCTCTGTGAAGCTTGCTGTAAAGCATGTCAATTGTCATGACCTATCCTTATCTTCCTGCCATTTTCATAGCTTGCATTGGAGAAAGTGCTTCATCCCAAAACTCATCAGCTATCAAATACTCAGCTACTGGTTTCTCACCAATAATATGCTCATCAATGATTCTGTCAATTTTCTCTTTTGTAAGCCCAACATACATGTGATGTCCTGGCTCTACTAACATAACTGGTCCTTGTTGACATCTGTTTAAACATGCTGTTCGTACTGGTTGAACTGTAGCAATCAAACCTTTTTCCATCAATTTCATCCCCAAATGTTGAAAAAGATCTCTAGTTGCATCTGTAACACAGCTTGGTTTTGGCATCCCCGGAGGTGCTGATTGCTCACACTTAAATATATAAAACGCTGGTTGTGGTATTCCCATTAAATTTCCCTTATATGTAATATCAATATATTCTAATCGATTAATGATTAAATTTTTCTTTTAAAATTGCTTTTGTAACGACTCTATCATCAAATGGGAGTTTATAACTGCCAATTTCTTGATACGCCTCATCACCTTTACCTAAAATCAAAAGAACTTCACCCTCTTCCAACTCATCTATGGCAACTTCTATCGCTTCTTTTCTGTCAGGAAGTATCGTAACTCTGTTTTTATCTACAATTCCGTCATCAATATCTTCTAAAATTTTCAAAGACTCTTCACTTCTTGGATTGTCATTTGTAAGATATATTTTCTTTGCATGTCGATCTGCCACTCGCCCCATCATAACTCGTTTACTTGCATCTCTATCTCCACCTGCTCCAAAAACAACTGAAATATCCTTATCTACAAAAGAGCCAAGAACTTTATCCATGCCATCAGGCGTATGAGCAAAATCAACAATGACCAATGGTTTTTCACTCACAACTTCCATCCGACCACTAACTCCGGCAAAGTTTTCACATACTGCACAAATTTCAGCCAATGAAAAATCTGTAAGAATTTTTACAGATCCAATTGCAGCCATCATATTGTAAAGATTAAAAAAGCCAAACATTGGAGAGTGAAACTCTTCTTGAGTATCAAAATGTTTAATAGCTGCCGTTAAACCATCATTTAGCGTATATGCCAAGATATTGAAAGACGCTGGAACATCTAATGCATAGGTGTAACAATTTTTTGGATTAAAAGTGATTTTTTTAGCATCTTTGTTTATCAATTTTACTGAATCATCAGAGAAGAAAGAGCTTTTAACCCGAAAATACTCATCAAATGTCTTATGGAAATCTAAATGATCCTGTGTTATATTTGTAAAAACTTTTAGTGCAAATTTCAGACCCTCAATACGCTCTTGTACAATAGCATGAGAGCTAACTTCCATAATAAAGAATTCACAACCATTCTCTTTTGCAACATAAAGGTTGTGTAATGTTTTAAGAATTGGCGGGGTAGTAAGTGTCTTCTCTTCTTGCCGCTCTTCATTTACATAAAGACCACGAGTACCTTGAAATGCAACTTTTTTATCTAAATCTAAAAGTAATGAATAAATTGCTGCGGCTGTGGTGGTTTTACCATTTGTACCTGTAATCCCAATAATTTTAATATCTTCAATTTCATAAATCTTTTTAAGTTCATCAACTGTCAAAATTTGACATGCACCATTTTCTTTTGCATTTTGTAAAAAATTGCTGTTTTGTTTGGTTTTTATAAAGGCTATTTGGGCATTACACTCTGATGAGTTGTCAGAAATAAACTGAAACTCATGGTTTTTAATTGGAAATTTCAATGTCCTTTATGCTCCAATTGTTTCAACTTTTTTTGAAAAAACATCTCCGTAGGGTAATACTGCAGTGCATTTTCTATATAATTTAACGCTAAATCACTATAATCATTTTCTATCAAAAGATTCACAAAATCTATAAAATCATCTTTTTTATGGATAATTATCTTTGTACTAAACATAATATCTTCAAGCGCTTTTTTAAAACTCTCTTTGTTTTCACACAATTGTAAAAAATCTTTATACTCGACACCATCTTCCATGGTAATAATATACTCTTCCAAACCATCAAGTAATTGATAAATATAATCACTACTCATGTCAACACCATTGGTGATCTGTTCAATTATTTCATCGCTATTGTCTTGGTCTAGACTTTTGGTTGTCTCATAAAACTCAAAAAGTGCTACAGCTTCATCTTCTTGTTCTGTTGCCAAATCAGAGAGAAGCGCCCCTATCTTCGCCTCTTTATCCTCAGGTGCCACTTTGAGTGCTAAAGCATAATTAAAAAGTGCCTTTTTATACTCTTGTTTAAAGAAACTATTGCTTGCTAACTCTTTATACTTTATCAAATCTATTTCCCACTACCTGCTATCTGTTCTATCATATCTTCCATACCCGCTGCGATATTTATCACTTCGATTTCTGGATGTATATCCATTCTTAGCTGTCTTTCTATTCCATACTTTATAGTTTGATTACTAGAACCACACCCTACACATGCACCTTGAAGTTGAACAAAAACCTTACCACCTTTAACATCAAGTAGTTTCATGCCACCACCATCAAGTTCAAGCATCGGCTTTACTTTCTCCAAAGATTTTTCAACAACTGGCAATAATTCTTCATCTGAAAATGGAATCATACATACCCCTACATATTTAATTAGTAAGATTGTATCATAAAAGATTAAATGTGAGGATTAAATTTGATGATAATTTGAAATTAAGCAATAAATTTAGTATGCTAGTAACCTTTGGGAATTATTTTCCCAAAGGTGTATTGAGGTAAGTGTAATTACACTAGCTCCAAGAATGCCATATCGGCAGCATCACCGCGTCTAGTTCTTGTTCTGATGATTCTTGTATATCCACCATTTCTATCTGAATACTTTGGTGCAATCTCTTCGATTAATTTTTTTGTACATTCTTTATGTTGAAGATATGCAAAAATTTCACGATGCGTATTCGACTCACCTACTCTTGCTTTTGTAATCAATTTCTCAAAATATCTTCTCAACTCTTTTGCTTTTGGAAGTGTAGTCTCAATTTTACCACTTTTGATCAATGCAATTGACATGTTTTTAAAAAGTGCTTTTCTATGAGATGATGTTCTTCCTAACTTTCTATAGCCATGCTTATGTCTCATCTTTTATTCCTCTTCTAATTGAGCTTTTAGCTCTTGTATATTTTTATTTAATGCTTTTAGGAAATCTTCATCAAAATCACTACCTACTGGGAAACCGATAGATTCAAGTTTGCTTGTAATCTCTTCAAAAGACTTTTTACCTAAGTTTTTAAGGCTTTTAAGCTCTAATTCACTCATTATTGATAGTTCAGCAACATAACGAATATTTGCACGATCAAGACAGTTAAAACTTCTTGCACTCAAATTCATCTCATTTACACTTTGAACTAATTTTCTCATATCTACTGAATTATCAAAATCATCTTCTGGAGATGAAACATCAATATCCATAGCTTTACCAAAAATTGCAATTTGATCATTCAATGCTTCAATAGACTCTTTAAATGCTTGAACAGGTGGAATTTGACCATCTGTTTCGATCTCAAATACAATTTTTTCATATGTTGGATCATCTTCAACTAGCATATTTTCAATACTATAAATCGCTTTTCTTACTGGTGTAAAGAAAGCATCAACACCGATATAACCCTCAGGAACATTATCTCTTAAATCTTCACTTGGAATATATCCGATACCTTTTTCAATGATTAGTGAAAAATTAAGTTCTGCATCTTCATTTATAGTAGCAAGATGAAATTCAGGTGTTACAACATCTATATCATCATTACATAAATCTGCACCAACAATCTCTTTTGGACCGTTAAAACTAAAACTAACTTCTACTTTTTTACTATCATTTTTCATCTTAAATCTAATTTTTTTAAGATTTAAAATAAATAGTGATACATCTTCAAGCATACCTTTGATGCTGTCAAATTCATGTGTTACACCATCAATCCTTAGTGAAGTTACTGCATAACCTGCTGAACTTCCATAAAGAAGTCTGCGAAGTGGATGTGCCACGGTTATTGCAAATCCTGACTGAAATGGATATGCAAAAATTTTAACTCTGTTTTCACTAATCTGCTCTATCTCGATCTCATGAGGCATATACAAACATGTGCTAATCTTTTTCATTTTAGATTCCTTTATGTTTATTTAGAGTAAAGCTCTACGATTAATCTCTCTTCTACTGGAATCACAACTTCTTCACGCTCAGGAAGTCTTGTAAATATTCCAAATCCTTTTTCGATCTCAACATCTATCCATGGAGAAAGTCCAGTTTGAGCAGTTAATTCGCCAGCTCTTACTATTTGAGGATTACTCTTTGATTTCTCTCTGATTTCTATTTTTTGACCTGGTTTTACTCTGTATGAAGGAATATCTAATTTCTTTCCATCAACCAAAAGATGACCATGTGTTACTAATTGTCTTGCAAATGCACGTGTAGTTGCAAATCCCATTCTGTATACAACATTGTCTAATCTTCTCTCGATAAGCGTGATAAGATTTGATCCTGTGTTACCTTCCATGTTGTTTGCATCTTTAAACAATCTTCTAAATTGTTTTTCACTTACACCATACATGAATTTTGCTTTTTGCTTTTCTCTTAGCTGTAAACCATACTCACTAACTTTAGTTCTTCTTTGCCCATGTTGCCCTGGAGCGTATGGTCTTTTCTCTAATGCACTTTTACCTGCTAATCTTCTCTCGCCTTTTAAATTAAGTGAAACACCTAATCTTCTCTCTATTTTTTCTACTGGTCCTCTATATCTTGACATGCCGGCTCCCTACACTCTTCTTCGTTTTGGTGGTCTACAACCATTATGTGGAAGTGGAGTTACATCTTTAAAGAAAACAACTCTAAGTCCCTCAATTGCACCTACTCTTTTTACTGCTGTCTCACGACCGCTTCCTGGACCTTGTACTTTAATACCAACATCTTTAATTCCATGTTCCATTGCTTTTGCCATAGCAGCATCTACTGCTTCTTGTGCAGCGTAAGGAGTTGATTTTTTACTGCCTTTAAATCCAAGGCTTCCAGCACTACTCCATGAGATTACATTTCCCATCTCATCTGTTACAGTTACAACTGTATTATTAAATGTTGCAGCGATATGAACGATACCTTTAGCAATATTCTTTTTTACTACTTTTTTTCTAGTTACTTTTCTTTTTGCCATACCCTATCCTTATGCCGAGCCGACAGTTTTTCTTCTGCCTTTTCTTGTTCTTGCATTTGTCTTAGTTTTTTGACCACGAACTGGAAGTCCACGTCTATGTCTAATCCCTCTATAGCTACCTAAGTCCATAAGTGCTTTGATATCCATAGCAACTTGTTTTCTTAAATCACCTTCAACTGCATAATCAGCTTGAATCTCTTTACGAATTGACGCTATATCATCTTCTGTAAGCTCGAAAACTCTTTTATCAAATGAAATTCCAGCTTTTGTCAAAATATCTCTTGAACTTTTAAGCCCTATTCCAAAAATATAAGTAAGTCCGTACTCAATTCTCTTCTTTTTTGGTAAATCTACACCAGAAATCCTAGCCATGTTTATCCTTGTCTCTGTTTATGTTTTGGGTTTACACAGATTACTCTTACTGCACCTCTGCGTTTGATAATTTTACATTTATCACACATCTTTTTCACTGATGGTCTAACTTTCATTAGGCTCTCCTCAAATATTTTCCACTTATCAAACAACGAACGAAATGGTTTACTGAATTTATGTAAACCAATAATTGAAAAAACAGTGGTCTTTTGTCAATCATTCTTCTTGTAGTCTCGTCATTCGAGTCGCACATTATAGCCAAATAAGATAAAAATCTACTTATATCTAAAAGTGATTCTACCTTTATCAAGACTATATGGTGTTAGTTCAACTTTTACTTTATCACCAAGCATGATTTTTATATAGTGCGTACGCATCTTTCCAGCTATGTGACATAGCACCTTATGTTTATTTTCAAGCTCAACTTGAAATGTTGCATTTGGTAAAGCTTCAACAACAATACCGTCAATTTCTATGACATCATCTTTGGCCATATTTTCTCCTACTCAACCGATAAAATTTCGGCTCTATTATTAATCACAGCGACTGTATGTTCGTAGTGACTTCCTCTCAACCCATCTTCTGAAACAACCGACCATTTATCGTCTAAAATAGCAGAATTTCCGCTTTTTTGACAAATCATCGGCTCTAAACAAAAGACCATTCCATTTTTAATTTTAGGACCCTGTTTTGGATTTTTACCATCTAGGTAGTTTGGAATCTCAGGTTCTTCATGGGGTTTTCTTCCAATACCATGACCACAAAAATTTTTAAGTGGAACATATCCCTCATTTATGATAAATTTTTCAAGCTCAAAACTAAGCTCTTTAAAGCGCATTCCTGGTTTTATAATATCTATCGCATGATAGAGCGTATCTTTGGAGCAAGCAATAAGCTTTTCATCTTCAATACTAATATTTCCAATAGGAATCGTTATAGCCGCATCTCCATACCAACCATCTTTTTCAATTCCGATATCAAGCCCAAGTATATCTCCATCTTTGACGATAGTCTCATCGGGAATACCGTGGATAATAACTTGATTTAGCGAAGTACAAACACCAGATGGAAAACCATACAGACCTTTAAAAGCAGGTCGTGCAGAGTCTAACGAAGCGATATAATCTTCACCCATATCATTAATCTCTTTGAGTGTCATGCCAGCTCGCACATAAGCTTTTAAATGATTTAATGTTTTTGCTACATAAGAGTTTGAAACCCTTAGCTTTTCAATTTCTAAGGGTTTTTTAAGAGATATTGCCATTAAAGTCCAACATTTCCTAAAGTATCATATTTATTCATATAAACTTGTGCTTCAATTTTTCTCATTGTATCAAGTGCAACTTGCACAACGATTAGAACTGCCACACCACCAAAGTAAAATGGAATATCCATCGACTTTATGATGATAAATGGAAGTGTCGAAATCAAACCAAGATAAATCGCTCCACTTGTTGTCAATCGCCCCGCCACCTCATTGATAAACTCAGCAGTACTTTTTCCAGGTCTTACCCCTGGTATAAAACCACCTTGCTTTTTAAGGTTTTCAGAGATATCTTTTGCATTAAATACGATAGACGCATAAAAGAATGCAAAAAACACAACAAATAGAAACATCAATACATTAAACATATAGCCACCAGGACTCAATGCATCAGAAATTGCCAATACTGTTGGATTTGTACTTCCTTGAAGAAGCGTCGCCGGCATCATGAGAATCGCTGAAGCAAAAATCGCTGGGATAACACCAGAAAGGTTTACTTTGATAGGGATATAGTTCATGACCCTTTTATTTTGATTATCCATCATTGTTTTTCTTGAGTATGAGATAGGAACCCTTCTCTCTCCAAGCTCAACATAGATAATAACACCAATGGTTAGTAAAATTACAGCAAACATGCCGATAACTGCCAAGAAATTTAACTCACCTGTATTTATAAGGTTAACCGTCCCTCCGATAGCAGAAGGGATTCCCGAAACAATACCTGCAAAGATAATTAATGAAATACCGTTACCAATACCCCGTTGTGTAATTTGTTCACCAATCCACATCAGCATCATCGTTCCTGCTAACATCGAGAATGCAGCAATTGGAATAAAGAGACTCATATCTATCATGATGGCAGGATTACTTGCAGAACCAAGACCTTGGAGTCCCATCGCAACACCCGTCGATTGGAAGAAAGCAATAACTACTGTCGCATATCTAATGATTTGCATATATTTTGTCATGCCGTCACGCTCTTTTTTCATCTGCGCCAATGTTGGAAAAGTTGCAGCTAAAAGTTCCATAATAATGGAAGCGGTGATGTAAGGCATGATGCCCAGAGAGATGATACTCAGTCTACTAACTGCATCTCCACTGAACATGTTTACCATTCCAAGTGCGTTATTAGCATTACTGTCAAAAAATTGTTTTATAACATCAATGTTTACACCAGGAACTGGTACATAGGATAAAATCCTATATGCAAATAAGAAACCGAGCGTTATCAATATCTTATTTGTTAAGTCTTTGCTCATCTGCTCATTCCAGTATAAGATACATTTTCATCTTTGATTTTTGAAGCAAGATCTTTTGCTCCAGCACCAATAAGTTTAACTTTTTTAATACTGTTTTGCATTTTATGCACTGATTTTATTGATTCCATTGTAATCTCAGAAAGCTCTGCAATTTTTGGAACTCTCTCTACTGAGATTGAGTATGGTTTAACAACACGAGATGTAAAACCAACTTTTGGAAGTCTCTTTTGAAGTGGTTGTTGTCCACCCTCAAAACCTCTTTTTATCTTATAACCAGATCTACTTTTTTGACCGTTTAAGCCTCGTGATGCAGTTTTACCCATACCACTACCTTGTCCACGACCTTTTCTTTTTCTGTTTTTTGTTGAACCATCAGCTGGTGTTAAATTATGAAGTCCCATAAAATATCCTTATTGTTTTATCATAGTAAGTGCTTTAACTGTAGCTCTCACTAGATTTCCAGGGTTATTTGAACCCAAAGATTTTGTTAAAATATCTTTGATTCCAGCAAGCTCAAGAACTGGTCTTGTAGCACCACCAGCGATAACACCCGTACCCTCAGATGCAGGTTTTAACAAAATTCTGCTTGAATTATACTTAACTTCAATGTCATGAGCTATTGTTGAGCCTTTTACATTTACTCTGATTAAGTTTTTAAAAGCATCATCAACACCTTTTTTTATAGCATTTGGAACTTCTTTTGCTTTTCCAGTACCAAATCCAATAATTCCATCTTTATTTCCTACAACTACAAGTGCAGTAAATCTAAATCTTCTACCACCCTTTGCAACTTTTGTAACTCTTCCGATGTTTACGATAACTTCTTCAAAGTCTTCTCTATTAATGTTTTCCATGATTATCCTTTAAAGTGTTATTCCGTTATCTCTTAAACCATCAGCAAAAGCTGCTACTACGCCATGATACTTATCGCCTCTACGATCAAGAACTACTTTCTCAATACCTTTAGCTTTTAAGCTCTCAGCAAATACTTTTGCAACTGCAGTTGCAGCTTCTTTGTTTGCTTTTTGACCCTCTTTTTTGCCATCTACACTTGCAAGCGTAACACCGGCTACATCATCAATTGCTTGAGCGTATAAAAATCTAGTTGATTTTACAAATGCAACTCTTGGCACTTCAACAGTTCCAGCAATTTTTGCTCTCACTCTTCTAATTCTTCTTGCTTTAAGTGCGTTTTTTTGTTTTAATAATTTTGTTCTCATCTCATCCCCTACTTAGCCGCTGTCTTACCAGCTTTTATGATAATATGCTCTTCTAGATATTTAACACCTTTTCCTTTATATGGCTCAGGTGGTCTAAAGCTTCTTATCTCTGCTGCGATTTGCCCTACAACTTGCTTGTCGTTCCCTTTGATAATCACAAGGTTTTTCTCAACTGCAATTTGCACATCTTTTGGGAACTCATAATTGATTGGATGTGAGTGACCAAGATTTAATACTAATTTGTTTCCTTGAACGGCTGCTTTATAACCAACACCATTGATTTCAAGTTTTTTCTCATAACCATCAACCAATCCGATAATAACATTGTTGCTTATTGATCTAAAAGTACCCCAGAACGCTCTATCTTCTCTTGCATCACCTTTTGGAGTAAAAACGATTTCGTTATTTTCTACTTTTACATTAACAAAATCTTTTGTATCCAACTCTTTTGTAACATTACCTTTTTTAAAAGTGATAATACCACCATTAACAGTTACTTCAATTCCAGCTGGAATTGAAACAGGTTGTTTTCCTATTCTTGACATTTTTTTCCTTTTACTTGTCTACGATATAGAATCTCAAATTTTGAGATACTCGAATGCCGTAAAATTTGACGCTTACCAAATACTACAGATAAGTTCGCCACCAACACCTTCTTTATGTGCTACCTCGTTTGGTAGAACACCTTTAGATGTACTTACTACAATTGTTCCATATCCATTTTTAAATTTTTTAATTTCTGAATTTGGCTTGTAAACACGACGACCTTGTTTAGAGATCATTTTAACTTCTGTGATAACTTTATTCCCATGCTCATCATACTTAAGTATAACATTGATGAATTTTTTTGGACCATCTTCAACTACAGTATAGCTCTCGATATAACCTTTCTCTTGAAAGATCTTTACTACTGACTCTACAAGTTTTGAGTGTAGAAGTTTTGTAACTTCTAACTTTCTCATAGAGGCATTTCTTATTCTTGTTAGCGCATCTGCTACTAAATCATTTACCATCTTTTTTCCTCTACCAGCTTGATTTTTTAACGCCAGGTATTTTACCTTCGTTAGCCATTTTTCTAAAACAGATTCTGCAAATTCCAAAATCTCTTAAAACTGAATGAGGTCTTCCGCAGATTTGACATCTTGTGTATGCTCTACTAGAAAACTTTGGAGTTCTTTTAGCTTTCGCTATCATTGATTTCTTTGCCATTAATCTCTCACCTTTGCAAATGGCATACCCATCAATTCTAACAACTTCAATGACTGCTTATCATCATCAGTACTTGTTACAAATGAAATATTCATACCATGTGTTTTTATAATATCATCAAATTGAACTTCAGGGAAAACAAGTTGCTCATCTAAACCAAAGCTATAATTTCCTCTTCCGTCAAAACCATTTCTAGATAATCCTCTAAAATCCTTCACTCTTGGAAGTGTAACAGAAACTAATTTATCTAAAAATGCATACATATTTTCACCACGAAGTGTTACTTTAACACCGACTGGAAAATCTTCTCTTAGTTTAAAACCAGCAATTGATTTTTTCGCTTTTGTAACTACTGCATGTTGTCCAGCAATCAAAGAAATTGTATCTTGTACATTTTGTAATATTTTACTATCTTTAGCCTCTTCACCAGCGCCAACGCTGATAGAGATTTTCTCTAAAGCTGGAATTTGCATAGGGTTTTTGATATCAAACTCACTTACTAGCGCAGGTTGTATATCACTTTTATATTTATCTCTAAGTCTTGCCATCTCTTAACCTTCTACTTTTTTAACATTTGAAATGTTAATAGGCATCTCTATCTCAGAAAATCCACCTTGTGGGTTTTGCTCAGTTGGTTTAGTTGCTTTTTTAGCAATTTTACAACCAGCAACGATTACTTGAGAAGTTTTAGGCATAACTTTTAATACTTCTGCCTCTTTACCTTTATCATCTCCAGCGATAATTTTTACAGTATCGCCTTTTTTAATTTTTAACTTTACAGCCATTATAAAACCTCCGGTGCAAGTGAAACAATTTTCATATAACCTGCATATCTTACTTCACGACCAATTGGACCAAAAATACGAGTACCAATCGGCTCTTTTTTTGCATCAAGGATAACTGCTGCATTTTCATCAAAACGAATAAGTGAACCATTTTCTCTCTGGATCTCTTTTTTTGTTCTAACAACAACTGCTTTTATAACTTGACCTTTTTTAACTTTACCATCTGGAGTAGCTTTTTTAACAGAAGCCACGATGATATCACCAACACTTGCATATCTTCTCTTAGAACCACCAAGAACTTTAATACACATAATCTC
>DQTU01000134.1 GCA_015662615.1 Campylobacterales bacterium
TTTCGTTTAACCTCTTTGATGAAACGCTTTTTATCATTTTTCCAGTGATAAGTGACAACTTCAATTTTGTTTGGCCACCCTTTAAAGTTTGATTTATCAAAAAATCTCAATACATAATCAAGATACAGCAACCCCAGTTTTGGTAGTTTTTTATTCTTCTTTTTTCCCATTTTACTCGCCTTTTACTTTTCTATCTATCATGTCGACAATTAAGTCAATTTTTTTATCGTTAAAATTTAACCCTATTTTTTCTTGTTCTGGTGTTGCAAATGCAGGGATTCCGTTTACTTCAAGGACTACATAATCCTCTAATTCTCTGTCATATATCAAATCCACACCAGCAATCTCTAAACCACATATTTCAGTTGCTTTTTTTGAGATTTCTACAAGTCTGTCATTTGCTTCTCTTAAAAATATGCTTCCTCCAGCTGTGATATTTGTCTTCCAGCTATCTTTTGGAGCTTTTCTACCATAGCATGCGACAAATTCGCCATCTACGATATCGATACGAAAATCACTATTGTCATAATCTACAAATTTTTCTACATAAAAGTATCTGATGTCTGTTTGATTTAAAAATGGTAAAAGCATATCAAGTGCTGCTTCATTTTCAATTTTTACAAGACCCATACCACCCCAGCCGTCAGTTGGCTTATAGACGATTTTTCCACCCCATTCACGAAGTACATTTTTAAGTTTTGCCACATCATCTCTATGGCAGAGTTTAAACTCTGGAGTCATTATGTCATGGTGTCTTAAAAGATGAGAAGTTTTAAACTTATCTTCTGTGAGTGAAAATGCAGGATAATTGTTGATAATGGGGATAAACTTATCAAGTGTCTCATAGAGGTAGACTTGATATTGTGTTTGTTGCCCTGCATTGTAGCTGAAAAAGAGGTCAAGCTCTTCCATGATGGTATCATTACAGATGATAGAACCATTTTTTACTATTGCGTTTCTGAGGTTTAAATCCGTTGTTGTTAAGATATCTCGCTCTCTGAGTTTATCAATCATTTTGTTTTGAATTTGATCACCGCCGCTGTTTTGATACATCCACATTCCGATTTTGTGGTTTGACATTGAAGTTCCTTTTGATAGTAATGATATAATTATACGATACATTAGATACAAAAGGGTTGCAAAAATGGCTAAAGAGTACGATTTTTCGGAGTTAAAGAGGATTATTGACCTCAATTCTTACACAAAGAACAAATTAGGCGTAGATGAGAATGGAAAAATCTTTATAAACTGGATGACTGAGCTTGGTTTTGAGTGTGTTGTACATGAGAGAAAAGAGATAGGAAATCATCTCCTTTTTAAATCTTCACATGATGATGGCAAAAGTGTTTTACTTTTAGGCCATCTTGATACGGTTTTTCCTCCGATGAGTTTTGAACACTATCATGATGATGAAGAGTGGATATATGGTCCTGGGGTGTGTGACATGAAAGGTGGTAACATGGTTGCACTTGAAGCACTTCGAAATGTACATAAAGAGTTTGGTGAAATCAAAAACATAGATATGTTGCTTGTGAGCGATGAAGAGACTGGAAGTGATGACTCAAAAGCGTTAACTTTGAGTTTGGCGAAGAATTATGACTACTGTTTAGTTTATGAAGCGGCTGGTGTAAATGGTGAAGTTGTGACTGGTCGAAAAGGGGTGGGAACATTTTTTATCGATATCAAGGGAAAAGCTTCACATGCTGGCAATGAGTATATAAAAGGGATAAATGCCAATTTAGAAGCAGCACATAAATTGATTGCTTTGACTGAACTCACAAATCTTGAAAAGGGTACGACTGTAAATGTAGGAAAATTAGAAGGCGGTATCGGAGCCAATACAATTTCACCTCATGCAAAACTTACTGTTGAGCTTAGATATACAAACATAGATGAGAGAGATAGAGTTTTAAAAGGCTTTGAACAGATAGTTCAAGACAGTCATGTTGAAGGCACTAAAGCGGTACTTAGTGGAGGGATTCAGCGTGATGTGATGGCTCCCAATGATAAGCAGTTACAATTTTTACAAAAGATAGAAGAGATTTCAAGGATTGTTATACCTACGGAACAGCGAGGTGGTGTGAGTGATGCAAATCACATGGCAAGTAAGGGTGTTGTGACACTAGATGGTTTTGGACCTTTTGGAGATGGTGACCATACGATACATGAGAGGGCAGAAAAAAAGAGTTTCGGAGAAAGAATTACACTAAGTACACAAATTTTAACAGCATTCATACAAGGAAAGTTTTAAATAGGATTAATTAAGTCCTATTTAAAATGATTTCTGATAAGATTCTACTATCAAAAATATAGGGGAATATTATGATAAACAACGAAGAACCATCTCTTGAGAAGATTGAAGATTTTAATGGCAGGGGAAGTGAAGAGAAAAAGCGTACGGTTAATTTAGTGATTGTGGCTTGTCTTTTTGTAGGTGCAATTTATACAGTTGTCAAGGTAAATTATAGCACGGTCAGTGATCAGTTGAATGTTCAAGATGGCGTTGCTATTACTATTAAATAGTTTTTAGGTTGAGTGTTAGCACTCAACCCTCTTCATCTCTTTTAGATAAAAAATCTTCTATGTTATATCTTGCTCGATATTCAGCCGTCATGATATGTATCAAAACATCTCCCAAATCTACAACCGACCAATCATCACTAGGTTCAATTTCTAGATAACTTTCATCTTCTTTTAGACCTTTTTTTAGATAATCAACAAGTGCAAGCCCATGTTTTTGTCCTAAAGTGGTAGCGATGATAACTTCATTGACAAAATAATCTGTATCTTTCATGTCAAACAGTTGTATATTTTCAGCTTTTTTATCATCTAGAATCTTTATGATATTTTCAATTCTCTCGTTCATTGTTTCCCTGTTGTAGTATTCCGTGATCTCATTTGCGATGGATTTTGGAAGATATTCTTTTAGTAAAACTGCATTGTAGTGCAATTTGTACATATTTTCTCTTAATTTTGTGGAACTTATATTAACATGAATGTCCAATTTTTGCAAGTTTTTAGGAATTTTTTCATCATCTCTTGTTGCAACTACAAAATGTACTAACTTTTCAAGCTCTTTATACGCTTTCCAACAGTGCAGTGTTGGTACATTATCGGCTCCAATAATTAAATATATTTTATCTAAATTATAGTTATTTATAAGATATTTAATTGTTTCTATTGTAGGAACTGGGCGATCTTGCTCTATCTCGTATTTTAAAACTTTTGCTTTGGGATAGGGAAGTATTAATTTTTCTACCCACTCAAACCTTTTTTCAGCAGATGCAACAAAAGTCTCTTTAAAAGGATTTAAAAAAGTTGGAACAACAAAAAGTGTATCTATATCAAGTTTTTGTAATGCAATTTTGATAATCTCTTCATGTCCAACATGTGGGGGGTCAAAGCTCCCACCAAAAACTGCTATATTCATTAATTTCTTTTAAACCTTATTTAATTTAAACTATTAATTATTTAATCATTTTGCCGATATAATTAGAAGAATTATACAGTAAACATAATAAAGGAGATAGCGTGGCATTAAAAGTAGCTATAACAGGTTTTGGTAGGATTGGTAGATGTGTTGCACGGATCATAGAGGATAGAGATGATATGGAGTTGGTAGTTGTAAATGATACAACTGCTCCAGAGATGACTAAATATCTTTTAAAATACGATAGTGTTCATGGAACCTTTAAAGGTGATGTTGAGTTGCTTGAGGATGATTATATTCAAATCGGTAAATCTAAAGTGAAATTTCTAAATGACAGAGATCCAAAAAAGTTAGATTTTGCAAAGTATGGGGCCGAGTTACTTTTAGAGTGTACAGGAGCATTTTATACACAAGAAAAAGCGCAGGTATATATAGATATGGGTATCAAAAAAGTACTTTTTTCAGCGCCTGCAAAAGATAAAGAGACACCAACATTTGTAATGGGTGTAAATGAAGAAGAGTATGCTGGACAAACAATTGTTTCAAATGCAAGTTGTACTACTAACTGTTTAGCGCCGGTAACAAAAGTGATTGATGATATTTTTGGTATTGATAAAGGATTGGTAACTACGGTTCACTCTTACACAAATGATCAAAATATTTTAGATGTTAAGCATAGTAAAGATCCTCGTCGTGCTCGTGCGGCTGCTGTGAACATGATTCCTACAACAACAGGTGCAGCAAAAGCAATTGGTTTAGTTATGCCACATTTACAAGGTAAACTAAACGGTCAATCAATCCGCGTCCCAACTCCAAATGTTTCTATGATTGATCTTAATGTAATTATTAAAAAAGACGCTACAAAAGAAGAAGTTAATGCCGCTTTTGAAGCAGCGGAAAAAGGTAAAATGAAAGGATATCTAGAAGTTGATTATGACAACAGAGTCTCTTCTGATTTTGTCGGATCTCCTATCAGTGCTATTGTTGCTGGAGATTTGACACAAGTTGTTGATGGAAATTTTGTAAAAGTAATGGCATGGTATGACAATGAGTGGGGTTATTCATGTAGGCTTGTTGATATGGCTGCACACATTACTAAAGGAGCGTAAGTTATGGAACTATTATTCATTAAAGAGTTAGACCTAGAAGGAAAAAGAGTATTTATCAGATGTGATTTTAATGTACCCAAAGATGAGTTTGGAAATATTAGCGATGATAGACGAATTCGTTCAGCGCTTCCAACGATCAGGTACTGCATGGATAGAGATTGTAAAATTATTTTAGCAAGTCACTTTGGTCGTCCAGTACCCGGTGAGTGGAATGAAGAGAAAGATTCTTTAAAGCCAATTGCCAAAAGATTACACTCTTTACTAAAGCTTGATATCATCATGGCTGATAATGTTGTTGGAGATGATACGATAGAGAAAGCAAAAGGACTTAAAAGTGGAGAGATCTTGCTTCTTGAAAACCTTAGATATAATCCAGGTGAAATAGCAAATGATAGTGAATTTGCAGAGCGTTTAGCATCTATGGCTGATTTTTATATCAATGATGCTTTTGGTGCTAGTCATAGACGACATGCTTCGATATTTGCATTGCCTGCACATTTTGATACAGCACATAAATCAGCTGGATTTTTGATGCAAAAAGAGGTTACATTTTTCCATAGAACAGTTATGAATCCATCACGTCCTTTTATCGCTGTTATTGGAGGGTCTAAAGTGTCTGGAAAACTTCAAGCACTTGTAAATCTTGTAGAGAAAGTTGATAAAATTATCATCGGTGGCGGTATGGCGTTTACATTTTTAAAAGCACAAGGGTATGAGATAGGAAAATCACTTGTTGAAGACCATTTGCTTGAAGATGCAAAGAAGATTATTTATCGTGCACAAGCTCTTGGTGTGAAGTTTTATCTTCCAGTTGATTTGGTTGTTGCACCTGAAATGAGTGATACTGCTCCTGTAAAGTTTTTGCCAATTCAAGAGATTCCAAAAGATTGGATGGGATTAGATGTGGGTCCTGCTACAAATAGACTATTTCGTGAAGCACTAAATGATGGACAGACAATTCTTTGGAATGGTCCAATGGGCGTTTATGAAATCGATAAATTTTCAAAAGGAAGCTTCATGATGAGTCACTACATAGCAGAGTCTCATGCTACTACGATTGTTGGTGGTGGTGATACTGCAGATGTGACGCAAAGAGCTGGAGATGTTGATGAGATGACATTTATCTCTACTGGTGGTGGTGCGAGTTTGGAGCTTTTAGAGGGTAAAATGCTTCCTGGTATTGAAGCGGTACTAAAGCAGAAGGAAGATGCATGATTATTGCTGCAAACTTTAAAACTAACCATACAAGAAAAAGTACAAAAGAGTATATGGCTAAATTGAATTCTTTTGTAACTGAGTTAAAAAGTGATGATACAGTTTTAGTTTTTCCTCCAAGTACGGCACTTGATAGTTTTGAGTTGAATGAGAAAATTAGCGTGGGTGTTCAAAACGCTTATCCTGCTGAAAATGGTTCATTTACTGGAGAAATTGGTTTAGATCAAATCCAAGAGTTTTGTCTTGATACAATTCTTATCGGTCATAGTGAAAGACGACATGTTTTAGGAGAATCTCAAGCTGAGGTTGCTAAAAAATATGAGTTTTATAAAGCTAAGGGATTTAAAA
>DQTU01000101.1 GCA_015662615.1 Campylobacterales bacterium
TCCAAAGTCTAAAGAACCGTCTTTCTTTTCATAGTATATATCATTTAAAAAAGCCTGATCTAGTTCCGCTATGATCTCTTTTTTTATCTCAGTGATTTTTCTAATGTCATATGTCTGTTTTTTCAGTTTCTTTATCTCTTGTGTATGCTCTTTCGAGACAAGGTCAAAATGTTTTTTCAACTCAGAAAAGTTTTTTTCCATAAGAAGCATTTTATTATCCAATTGGCTTATGGAGGAAGCTAGCTGTTTCTCTTGCTTCTTTATCATTTCATTTAGAAGAAGTATTTTATTCTCTAATTGACTTGTGGATGAAGATGCCTGTTTATTTATAGATTCAAATACTTGTTGCTCTTGCTTTGTAATCATGTTATCTATACTTTCCAAAGACATGGTAAGTTGATTTATAACAGGTTTTTTTGTACTATTCTTTATAATTTTCTCTATATGGTATGCATCATCAAATGATGTGACTCTTCCTTCAAGAATAACACTATCATCTTTACTGCTAAGTTCTACGCTGTATCCTGTACCCTCTTTTACTTTTGTCTCTAATATATACTCAAAGTATTGCTCTTTAAGAAAATAACCTACTGCGATTAAACACAGTATACCTGCTACAATAGCCATATACTTCACAGGATTATGTGCAGATAATTCTTTAGATACTTTACTCAATGTCTTTTGCGCACTTAGATAATCATGCATCTTGTCAGAAAGTATTCGTATCTCATCTACACTGTCATTACCATCAAATTTTTGAAAAAATGTAGCATATTCTTTAACCACAGAAGCAAAAAAAGCATTTATCTGTGAACGCTGCTCATAGTCAGGTTCTGCATCTAAAAATGCGATAATATATACAGAACCGGCACTTTCAATGTAAAGTGTGGCATTTCCATAGCTCAGTATCTGTACTTCACTATGTCTTTCATGACTTTGTACCCAATCGTTTATAAAGTCTTTAATGGCACTTGCCATGGAAGCGACCATATGAGGATCATCTATCTCTTTATTTTCAAGATGTGCTTCAGAGATAAGTAAACCACTCTCTTTATGAATAACAAAGAGTGCAGAGATAATAGCATCACTACTCTCCTCTAAAAGAAGTTCCGTTTCACTTACACCGGTTAGTTTAGACTTTATCTTCCGCTTATATTTATCATACGAAAGACCATCTTCTATTTTATCATTGATAGTATCTATCAACTCTTTAATAGCCTGTGTCACATACTTAGAGATCATCCCACCCATGATAGGATAGAGTGCATCTATCATTACATTTTTATTGGAATCAATCTCTTTGGATATGGCTGGTCCTATGACATGTTGAAGTGAACGACTAAGCCCGGCAGAATCATTTTTTGATGTCTCCGTAATGATCTGTACTAAATGATCTGAGAGTATTTTAATGGTTTTATGATCTTTGCTCTGCAATCGCTTCAGGAGTATCCTGTCAAAAAGAGGCATAACTCTTGCTAGAATAGTCTCTTTGTCTTGGGATTGAAGATCAAGCGTTTTTAATGCTGTTTCTAGTTTTTTTAACTGTTCGAGTTCATCACCAAGAAGTAACTTCTTGAGTTCATCCAACTCTGATGTACTGTTATTTATCAGACTTTTTATCCTCTGTTATTAAAGTACTCATATCAGTTCCCTGTATCTTCATAGCAACATCCAGTAACATTTGTGCCATAGTATCACGAGAGAGTTTATCATCTGACAAAGTTGTAAGTTTAGTCTGTAAAGTCTCTGTCAACTCTATTTTCATAGCCTCAATAGACTCAGCTATCTTTTTATGTTCATCAGAGGTATTCTCTTTCATGATCTTCAGTTTTACAGTAAATTCATCTTTTTGATTACTAAGCTGATCTTGGAGACTTTCATCTGTAGAATCGATGAGTTCTTTAAGCTTGGTTCTCTCTTTGTGTGTTGTTCCTGAAAGGTTATCTATCTTTTTTTCTAATGCTTCCAAAGAACGTTCAGTCTCTTTTTGTAACTTAATCTGCGACTCACTAAAAGTTTTTGTGATTTTATTCTCTAGGATTTGAAGAGCATTATTTACTTGATTGAATTTTTCTTCAAAATCTTTAATCTGCGAACCAAAAATAAGATCTCTAATCTGGTCTACATTATTTGCATTTTTTTCTGTCATATTACCTCTTTATCCTAATTTTTATTTTATTTTATCTAAATATTGTATAGTAAAAGTTTATTACTTAACTTTCGCACCTAAACCCAAGCATTTTCTGAGTGACATCGCTTAGTACAGCGATGATGCTGACTAA
>DQTU01000032.1 GCA_015662615.1 Campylobacterales bacterium
ATCAATTCTCAAAAAACTATGACCGTACATAGATGCAGGAGAGTTTATATGTGCAGTTGGGAAAATAAGTGAAACACTTTGTGGATTATAATCTTCTATAATTTTATCTATTTCACTACAAGAGTATACTCCAATCTCGTCTTCAAGTGCAGGTAACATTTTATAAATCCACTGCACACGGGCAGGAAATTTGCAAAATATTCTCTCTTTATCAGATTGGAGTGCTTTTATAGTTGCTTGGAGTTCTGCTTTTGGATTATGTTTACCACGATCTGAGAGAAAAAACTTTTTATCATCTATCTCACTTTTGCCATTTTTAAAATGAAGAAGTGTGTGCCAATAACGGTCATTGTAAAGATTGAAGATATCGTAAGAAAAAAGAGAAAGGGGTATAAAAAATAAAAAGAGGCAAAAACTTACGCCTCTTTTTAACAAAATCTATCCTCTGATAGTTGCTATCGCATCAATCACATCAGCTGAAGTCACATCAGTAGATGAATAAATTTTAGAAAAGTTTGCTTTTAATACTTTAGAAAAAGATGCTTTATCTGCAACTTCCATAAGCGTTGAAAGGGTATCAAGGTTTTCGCCACTTCCAGTTGCAATATCTATGGCCAATGCATCCATGTTATCCGCTACAAATTTTTCAATTTTTTCATTCGAAACAATTGTATAGGGTTTATTACAATTTAGCGTACCTGTAGTAATACCAAATGTTTGATTTCCAAAGGTTCCATTTGTAATAGCAGCAAGAACTTGTTTCGCTACCGTGTTTTGATTTTCAATGATCATACTTCCTAAACCATACCCTGTATTTCTATGCACTTCTGCACTCAAAGATGAAGTTAGTAACAGTGTACCAGCAACAATAATTACTCTTTTCATATATAACTCCTTAATTGTCTAAATTTAATAATAGCATTTTTAACATTAAATGATTTTACTTTTATCAAAATAAATGAAACATTATAAAATTTTTATTTACCTAAGTATTTTCAGCATACTTTAATTCTATTCATGTAAAATTCAATTTTAATTCAGTAAGTATTAACTTTTATAATTAAACTATAAAGTTATTGGAATTTTAACCGATGCTTATGAAATAAAAGATATTTATACCTAAACTAAGGACGAAAAATGACTGTTGAAGAATTAGAATTGCTGGGAACACTAAGCGAAATAGATTTAGACTTACTTGACGATGATGCATTAGCAGCTTTACTAGAAGAAGCTCTAGAAATCACTGATGAAGACCCGTATGAAGCGATCACTTTTATTACAGAAAATAGTGAAATCAACTACGAAGATTTACAGAGAGTGTATAACACATTCAAAAAGTAAGGTTTTTACCTTACTTTGACACAAAACTTCGCACTTCACGATCTATCTCAAACACATCATCAATTGATGTCGGATTAAAATCATAAAACTTTTCAAATGCACCCAAAGTTATTTTAGTAATTTCAAGATATGATATCTTATTTTCAAAAAATTGAGCTATTGCAACTTCATTTGCAGCATTTATAACTGCTCCTAAGTGGGGTTTTCTTAAAATATCATCTTTAATTTCCCAAATAGGATATCTTGAAGATTCAATAGTTTTAAATTCTAAACTTCCAACAGAAATCAAATCAACAGGTTTCAGTATCTGATCTTCAACACGACCTAAAAGTGCATAAGCAATAGGAAGCTTCATATCAGCATGAGCAAAATGCGCCGTTGTACTTCCATCTTTAAAATCTATAAGTGCATGTATAATTGACTTTGTTTCTATAATCGCATCTAATTTATCAACATCAAACAACCATTTTGCCTCAAGGAGCTCAAAAAGTTTATTGGTCATAGTGGCACTATCAATGGTAATTTTCTTCCCCATGCTCCAGTTTGGATGGTTTAATGCCTGCTCAACTGTTACATTTTGTAACATATCTAGTGGAGTATCACGAAAAGATCCTCCACTTGCAGTAATTATCATTTTGTCAACTTTTTTATCACTTAAAAGATACCAAAGCCCAAAATGTTCACTATCTATGGGTGTAATATTTGAAGTATCAACAAATTTCCCACCTACAACTAAAGACTCTTTATTTGCCAAAGCAACTTTTTTACCAAGTCTAATAGATTCCAAAGTCGGTTTTAATCCAACATAACCAACTAATGCATTTACAACTGTTTCACTTTGACTCTCGTTGATAGCCTCTAAAATTCCCTCTTCGCCATAAAGAACATTATCATGCACTACATCTTGAATAGACGATTTGTTTGCCACAACAACAGTTTTGGGTTTAAACTCTTTTATCTGTTCATTTAAAAGTGCGATACTGTTTCCAGCAACCAATACATCAACATTTAAATCAAACTGACGAGCAATATTTAAAGCATTAACCCCAATAGAGCCAGTAGAGCCTAAAAGAATCAAGTAAGTCCCCTAAGTGCGATTACCATAAGTACTGCTCCAAACATGTAGCCATCTACACGATCTAAAACTCCACCATGTCCGGGCAATACATTTCCACTATCTTTTACCCCCGCTGTCCGTTTAAGATAACTCTCAAAAAGATCTCCAAACACAGATGCAAAAGAGACTATTAAAGAGATAAAAAAGGAGAGAAAAGGAGAAACAAACTGTGTACCATAATAAGCTCCAACGATAGTAGCAAGAGCCACTCCACCGATCACACCTTCCCATGTCTTTTTGGGAGAAACTTCACAAAACTTAGTCTTTCCAAAACTTCTACCTACAAAATAAGCCCCCGTATCAGTTAAAGCAACAACAATTACCAACCAAACAAGACTCTCCATGCCAAAGCCTTTATATAGTGCTAAAAGAAATAAGAATGAACTCGTAGGATAAAGAAAAACATACATTTTTTTAAAATCTACTTTACCTTTATAGATCATCATCGAAGAGAAGATTATTAAAGCCACAAAGATCAAATCATCAGGATTTACATAAAAGAAAGAGATAATCCAAAGAACAAGTGCATAAAGAAACATCGAACTATCATCAATACTAAAAAGCTTCATCGCCTCATAAAAAGAGAACATAAAAGCCACACCCAAAAATAGCCATGTTAAAAAAGAGCTATCAATCCAAGCTATTAAAACCACAGCAGCTATCAGTGCAAGTCCTGTAGTAATCCGTTCTTTATCAATGTTTTTTAATAAATTTTCAATCACAATAACCACCTTTTAGTTTAAAATTATAGTGGTATTGTGGTCAAATATCGCTGAAGGCTTATGACTAGAATTATGCTTTTATATCTAAAAGATGCGTAGTGCTCATATCATCTTCTGGTCTCTTTTTTTTAAATTTTATCTTAGTCTCTTCTGCTTTTTCGCCAGCTTCTTCTTCCGCTCGCTCTTTGTTATGTTCTCGGTCAGGGTCTATACCTTTGCCCTCTTCGGTAGGTCTTGTTTCGGCTATTTCTCTAGTTTTATCATTTGCAGCAGCTGCAGCTGCGATGTTTTGAAAGTCTATTCGTCCTTGCAGATCTATCTGTTTAGAAGCGGCAATATGCATGTTTTGATTTGTATATAAAATACTATGTAACTGCGTAATTGCCATATGAATCTCCTTTAGGTTTTCATAGCTTTAATTGTGTTGTAATCCACATAATTTACATTCGCGCCCTCTCGCATCTTAACATTTCGTCTATGAGTATAGTCGACAAGATACGAACCCTCTGAAATTGCACTAAATTGAACACAAAGTTTTGCGCCAAACTCTAGTACTAAATCAGGTACACTTTTTTTATCGTTTCGTATTATAACATGAGTTGAGGGCATATCTTTGAGATGCATCCAAATATCACTCATTTTTGCAGATTTTAGAAGTGCAATGTTCCCTTTTTCATTCTTTCCAAGTCTGATTTTATAACCCTCTATAAAAAATGATTCGATATTTACATCTTCATGGATTCTATTTTTAAGTTTTTTAGGCTGTTTTGGTAGATATAAATTTACCTCATCTATACTAGAAGCATCCATGATACTCTTTTTTAGATTTTGTAAAAAAGTGATTTTAGAGTCTAGATTATCTCTCTCTATATAAGTGTTTTTAGCTTTTTGCTTGAGTTTTTTACTTCTTGTAAAAAATCTATTTGAAGCTTCTGAGGGACTTCTAACATCTTCAGGAAGTCTAATAATTTTTGGGCTTCCTTCATAATCTAAAACTTCTATCTCTTTTTGATAGTTAGCCATGTTATGCAAGTTAGAGAGAATTAAATTTCCATCCATTTGAAGTGCTTCACTTTTTGCTCGTAATTCTTCTTCATCTTCCAATCTATCAAAGCTTTTTTCTAGTTTTTTAAGTTTTTTAGAAATTGTGAGAATCTTTTGATTTTTTATCTGTATGAGTCTTGATGCTTCTAATTTTTCGTAACTCTGATAAAGATAAGCTTCTATATCCTCAATCTCTTCACTAATCTCTTTAAACTCTCGTGGAGGAAGTGCTTCTAACATCACTCCAACTTTTACTTCACGAAAAGAGTTTCTACTATCGATATGTCGAAATGCTTCGAGTATCACGCCATGTTCATCCAAGATGATAACATTGGTATTTCGTCCTGTAAATTCAAACTGTAAGATAGTAGGTTGGGATTTGTACTTAGAACTGGTTTGAACATAGATACGAAGGATTCTATTCCCCTCCATGACTTCCATCTTTTCAATTTTAGCGTTAGTAAAGCGTTTAGCCAGCACCACATCAAAAGGAGAATTATAATTTCTAACCTTTTTATAGCCCTCTTTTTTAAAAATAAATGAATCTCCACGCCTCATATCAAAATAATAAGGCGTATCTCTATCAAATGCAATTTTTATAATAGTGTCATCTACTTTTAAAATCTCATGGATTTTTTTGTACTTCTTAAGATGTTCAGTAACTTGAAGGAGATGTGTGCGTTTTATTTTAGAATCCTTGGAAGTGTAATTCCTGTTTGCGCTTGATATTTTCCTTTTTTATCAGCATAAGTCACCTCACATGGTTCATCACCTTCAAAAAATAGAACTTGTGCAATTCCTTCATTAGCATAAATCTTTGCAGGAAGTGGTGTAGTGTTTGAAATCTCAATCGTGATATGCCCCTCAAATCCAGGCTCAAAAGGCGTAACATTTACAATAATGCCACATCTCGCATAAGTACTTTTACCAAGACAAATTGCCAAAACATTATCAGGCATCTTAAAATACTCTACTGTTCTTGCAAGTGCAAAAGAGTTTGGTGGTACTATCGCTATATCTGCTTCAATATCCACAACATTGGCTTCATCAAAATTCTTTGGGTCTACTACCGTTGAATTTACATTGGTAAAAATTTTAAACTCTCGCCCTACTCTGATATCATACCCATAACTACTAAGCCCATAACTAACCACATGTTTGCCCACCTGCTCTTCACAAAATGGATCTATCATCTTCTCTTTTAGCGACTTCTCGCGTATCCATACATCGGACTTTAATCCCATTTAATAACCCTTAAAAAAATTTAAGGAATTATAGCATAAGGTTTTTCATTTAAATAATTTCCAGGCGTTTGATACTTACAAACTAGAGAGTGTAAATCTAACTGTGTAAACCTAAAAATATAAATATTTGATAATCTATCAGATATGAAAAATAAAATAGGATTTACACATGA
>DQTU01000302.1 GCA_015662615.1 Campylobacterales bacterium
AAAAGAATTCCCTATGAGCTTGAGTCGTATTGGGTTGCAAAATATCGTCTGTACTGGGGGTGGATATTTTAGATTTTTTCCTTATTCAATGATTAAATTCTTAATGAGTAAATCCTCTTATACCATGACTTATTTTCATCCTCATGATTTTGACTCTGATAGGCCGATAGTTGGCAGCTTATCACATTTTAATAAATTTAAATCAAAAGTTGGATTAAATAATTCATTGAAGAAGATGGAAAAGATGATTCAAGAGTTTCATTTTATTGATTTAGAAGAAGCAGTTAAAAGAGTTGATTGGGATAATGTAAAAGTTATCTCCTTACCTGAGCGCAGAAATATACAGCGTTTAGATGAAATTTAATTTAGGATGGTTATATAATTTATGAAAGCACTAATATTAGCAGGTGGGTTTGGCACAAGGTTGAGCGAAGAGACAGATCTTCGTCCAAAACCTATGGTTGAAATTGGTGGTAAGCCAATTCTTTGGCATATCATGAAGATTTACTCTACTTACGGTATCAATGATTTTGTGATACTTCTTGGATATAAGGGATATTATATCAAAGAGTATTTTGCGAACTATTTTTTGCATCAAAGTGATATTGTAATTGATCTTAAAGAGAATAAAATGGAGGTACTTAACAACTCAAGTGAGCCATGGAGAGTTACTTTGCTTGATACTGGATTACATACCATGACAGGTGGTCGTATCAAAAAAGCACAGAAAATAGTTGGAGATGAGCCATTTTTACTTACCTATGGTGATGGTGTCGCAGATATTGATATTGATTTATTGATAAAAGCTCATAAGGCACATGGAAAGGCAATGACCATGACTTCTGCACAGCCAGATGGAAGATTTGGAGCATTGAGTATCTCTGATGATAATCAAGTGCTAGAGTTTCAAGAGAAACCAAAAGGTGATGGCAGCTGGATAAATGCTGGGTATTTTGTTTGTGAGCCTGAGGTATTTGACTATATTACTGAAAGTGATGATGTAGTGTTTGAGCAGGAGCCTTTAAAAAATTTAGCCAAAGATGGTGAGATATTTACTTATAAACATAAAGGTTTTTGGATGCCGATGGATACACTTAGAGATAAAAATAAGCTCAATGAGATATGGGACGAAAACGCAGCAAAATGGAAGATGTGGGATAGATAATGTTTGATAATGTATATAAAGATAAAAAAGTTTTAGTAACAGGGCATACAGGATTTAAAGGAAGTTGGCTTGTCTCTTGGCTTTTAAAGTTGGGGAGTGAAGTGGTTGGTATCTCTAAAGATATTCCAACTAAGCCCTCTATGTTTGAAGAGCTTGAGTTAGAGAAGAAGATAAAACATTATGTTGCTGATATCAGGGATCTTGAGATGATGAAAAAGATCATCGAAGACGAAAAGCCTGATTTCCTTTTTCATCTCGCAGCACAGCCTATCGTTTCAACTTCGTATAGTGACCCTATTGAAACGATTTCGTCAAATGTTATGGGAACAGCCAATATCTTAGAAGCGCTTAAAGAGATAAATCCTGTATGTACAGCAATCATCATAACAAGTGATAAATGTTATGACAATGTAGAGCAGATATGGGGCTATAAAGAAGATGATCAAATGGGTGGAAAAGATATCTATAGCGGTTCAAAAGGTGCGGCAGAGCTGATCATCAAATCTTATTTTCACTCATTTTTCAAAGATGAGAAATGTCAGGTAAAATTGGCGGTAGGGCGTGCCGGAAATGTTATAGGCGGCGGCGACTGGGCAAAAGATCGTATTGTGGTTGACTGCATGAAAGCTTGGAGTGAAGGAA
>DQTU01000114.1 GCA_015662615.1 Campylobacterales bacterium
ATCTGAATAGAAGTTTTTTAACACTTTAGAGCTTTCGCCCACTCCTCCATCGTATCATGCGCTTTTTCACTTGGAGCTTCCATAAATTCAATTATAAATCTATCTTCAAGTTCACAGATACCGATAGTTCTAGGTCTTACTGCTGCAACTTTTGTGCTTGGAATCTCTGGACCAAAGCAGAAGATGATGTTTTGCATATCTTTGATTTCAGGAGCGATTGGTCCACCGATATCTGTTGTATGCTCATAGTGGTTGAAAATTGCGATATATTTTGCGATAGGATGTGCCTCTATCAACGCTTTAAAATATGCGATGATCTCTTCAACATTTTTCTGTTTGATTTCGTTTTTGTTCAGTTCTAGTGTCCATACTGGATATTTGTCTTTAAAAGTAGTTTGTTTCATTACTATTCCCTATAAAAAATTAAGTAGGGATTATATCTAACTACTACTTACATTTTTGATCTGTATTCATAACTGATAAAGCTTTTTCTCTTTTTTGTTTCCAAATTTCTAGTAATATACTTTGATCGATTTTAGATTTTTCTGCGGAGAGGGTACTTAGTGTTGGATGGACTTTTGTTCCTGATGGTACAAGATCTATCTCTCCATTTACCTCTTCTAGCATTCCGTATTCAAAGTTTTTTGATTGGTTATTGTACTTGATGATGTGGTCGCTCTTGTCTTCGACCCAATTAAACCACTCATCCCCTTTTAATTTTCCATCAAATGTAGTGCCATCTTGCTGTTTGAACTCTATATCTCCTGTAAATGCAGGAGCGCCAAATGCTAGGGTTGCGATGCTGGTAGTTAGTAGTATTATTTTTCTCATTAATTTTTCCTTATGGTATCTCTATATCTGCAAACATGGAAGCACCAGTATCTGAAATATTTGTAACACTTAAACCGCTACTTGTACCGTTATATAGATTTGAATTTGGTGTAGTTGTTGGGGTAAAACTATCGATATTGCCAGAAAAGTAGAGATTGTTTATATGACCTCTATGTGTACCGGCATCTAAACCTGCATTGTTTGCCTCTTCGATATCTACTAGTTTATGCGTTTCATCATCATTATTATGCATATTATCGTCAATATGTAAAATAGATAAACCTCCTGCAAAATCTGTTTCACCTTCTAGAGAAAATAGTCCTCTGTCGTAGCCGCTATTTGTTCTATTTTCCAGTAAAAAGTACTCGCCACTGCGTCTAGTAGTAATCTTATACAGTTGATAATCTATATAAGAAGTTCCACGAAATTTCAAATTAGAACTATTATTCTCTATGACTATTGGGTCAACAAATCCAGCATATACTTTACTCCAGCCTGTCATATGTGTTGGAGTAGTACCTGGAGCCTCTTCTATGGATTTTTGCCCCCAGCTTCCAGCACCCATCACGCCAAAGTTACCTATACCTTCAGAGATACTGTTAAGATCAGTATCGTAAAGATCTGGCAGTTCTAGTGCCCCATGTCCCAACTCATGTGCTATAATACCTATACTTGCATCAGTTCCATGCGAAAAATGACTCTCTCCAAATCTCGAATACCCTCCATTTGTATAACATCCCATTACTTCAACACCATCAAGCGTTGGTGCTTCAGCATTTCCTCCATGCATACACCATGCATGAGCCCAAATACCTGGGCGTACTCCTGTTGCACGCTCACCGCCAGCCACTAAGAACATTATTTGTAGTTCTTCTCTTGATATTGCATTATTATTGTTACGATCATATTGAGAATAGTCGATATAGTCATTTGTTAGTTCTATCGCTTGAACAAGTCTATTTGGAAAATCCTCAATATCATCAGGGTGATTTTCATTTAATTTTACTGTAATAATTCCATCATTTTCGGTATCTTCTGTTTCATTAGCTTTTGAGAATTGAAATTTACCGTATGATACTTCATTAAAGTAGTGATTTAATTCTCCTTCACTATTTCCAAATATTTTACTATTCCACACGGCGGCATCACTATTAAAGGTATAATCATTAAATTCTATTCTTATGATAACCAATGGCAGTTCTTTTGAGCCGGTGATAGTTACGGTATCATTTCCAATAGCGCCTTTATCATCGGTTACCGTTAAAGTCAGCTCCTCTCCTCCTATTTTTGCCGGTGTGTAATTAAGTGAGGAGGTATTGGATAGAATTGTATCCCCTTTTTTCCATTGATAGCTAGAAATAGTTCCATCGCTATCATCTCCGGTGCCTGTGATGATAATACTTTGACCTACTTTTACACTTTGATTTACTCCGGCATTTGCTACGGGTGTATCATTTATTTTGATTAAGATAGTAGCTATATTTGAATCTTTATCACCGTCATTGGCAATATAGGAGAATGAGTCATTTCCACTATAGTTTGTATGTGGTGTGTAGATAAGATTTGGAGTTATACCTGTAACTGTTCCATGAGAAGGATTGGAGTACAAAGAGAAAGTTATATTATCTCCCTCTGTATCTGATCCTGAAAGTGTAACTGATTTGGAACTGTTTTCGTTGGTTGAGATAGTTTTATGATCAGCTATCGGGGCATCATTGACATTTCTAATTAAAATATAGACAGTTGCTTCATTTGAGTCAGAATTGCCGTCATTGACTTTGTAAGTAACAGTATCATTTCCTCGAAAATTTGCATGTGGTGTATAGGTTAAATTAGGCACAGTTCCTGTAATCACTCCATGAGAAGGTGCAGATGTTATTGACATAGTAAGTTCATCTCCCTCTACATCATTTGCATCCAATTCAAAAGCAATCGCATTATCTTCATCTGTACTGACATTTTGATCTGTTGCGGTTGGAGCATCGTTTATAGTGTTTGATGGGATTATAGTAATTGTCATGTTATCACTAGCGGATTCCCCATGAGAGTCAGTAACTGTAAAAGTTATGTTGTGTTCACCTTCACTAAAATCATTTTTCACAAAATTTCGGCTTGTTGAGAGTATAGTATCTCCCTCTTGCCATATAAAAGATAGTACGTCATTATCTGCATCATAAGCATCACCGGAAAAATTTATAGAAACTCCCGCTTCTCTAGTGATTTTATCGACTATGTTGGCTGTGGGATTATTATTTATTTCTGTTTCTTCGTTGATATTATCATTTGGTTTTTGTGTAGGTTCTTGTACTGTTCTATTCACAGGTGTCTCATCTACTGGTGTACCACATCCAAAAAATAGAAAAGTGGAAATAGTGAGTATAGTTATTTTAAATATATTTTTTATAAAAATCAAAAAGAACTCCTTGTAATTAACAAGATATCGGTAAAAATGTTATAAACATTACACAGAGTTTTTGTAAGATAGGTTAAAGGATATATTATGAGAAAAGATGTTTCAATAGTGTTACTGCTTGTTATGAGCGGATTTTTATATTTACATGGGGAGGGAAAAGTGGAATTTAAAA
>DQTU01000055.1 GCA_015662615.1 Campylobacterales bacterium
AGTTGGTTAGAGCACTCGGCTCATAACCGAGTGGTCGGGAGTTCGAGTCTCCCCGGACCCACCATTGGATACGATAAAGGAACAAGTCCCTTTATCTACGCTAACGCTAAGTTTTCCTCAGCGGAAAGCTCACGGGCAGATGAACCGCCCTTAATCACTTAACTTATTATTTTCATTTGGTTTTTATAAAACTCTATCATTCAATTTTAGCATTGATATTTCTATCAGTGTCAAAAAACTATCTACAATTGTCATCATTTCTTTTATTATTTCTTTCAAAATCATTATATTTCCTTTTTATGTTTTGACCTATTGTAATACAAATATTTCTTATGGTACAATAATATTTCAATTTGAAATATAAATCGTAAAAAGGGATGAAAAATGTTTGATTTTAAAGATATGCTTCCTAAGATAAAGGATGTTATTTCGGCGGACATGGGTGGTAAGAAGGTGTTTGACAAGGATGTTGCTGATGTATTGGGGATTAACCAACTTACTTTTGCAACGATGAAAAATAGAGGAAAAATCCCCTATGAAGAGATTTTAAACTTTTGTGCAGAGAAAAAAATCTCTATAAATTGGCTTTTTTATGGACAAGCGACTAGAAGTCTAGAAGCACAAACTGAAAAATATGCCAATGTTAGATATTTTGGAGATATTTACGCAAGTGCTGGAGGTGGAGCTTTTAATTATGAGGCGGAACATGAGTTCATCTCACTTGACCCTCACATGATAGGTAAACTTGGCGGCGAGAGAGAGATGAAAAATATTGACTCTATCAATGTTCTTGGAGACTCCATGGAGCCTACTTTTAAAGATGGGGATATTATCTTTATGAACAGAACGCAAGATGATATACGAAAGGGTGGAGTGTTTGTAGTTTCTACTCCGACTGGACTTTTTGTGAAACGACTCTCTTTAAAAAGTGATGGTACACTTGATCTTATTTCTGATAATGTTCATTATAGTGTTGAATCTGTGGATGCAGGTAGCGTTGAAATAGTGGGTAAAGTGGTTGGGAGTATGAGCAGTTTTTAAAAAAGGGCTTTTGCCCTTTTTATTATTCCGCTACAATAGTAACTGATTCGATTTTATCTTCTCCCTCTAAGCTATCAAGTACAGCCATTCCATCACTGTCTCCAGCATCAATTGCACCAAATACTGTATGAACACCATCTAAGTGAGGACATGGAACAAAACAGATAAAAAATTGACTTCCACCTGTGTTTGGTCCAGCATGTGCCATAGAAAGTGTACCTTTTTCATGTTTGCTTGTGTTTGTTGAAGTTTCACATTTTATCGACCAACCAGGACCGCCTGTTCCTGTTCCTTGTGGACAGCCACCTTGAGCCATGAAACCTGGAATTACTCTATGGAAAGTTAAGTTGTCATAGTATCCATCGTTTACGAGCGCTTGGAAATTTGCTACAGTTGTAGGTGCTTCATCTTTGAAAAGTTTGATTCTCATCTCACCTTTGTTTGTTTTCATGATTGCGAAGTTTGCGTCTTTTAACGCTTCTGCTGATATATCATATTCTTTTAAAGACATGTTTTAACCTTATTAATAATTTTTGAATGACGATTATAGTAAAATAATTTTATGATTTTGATTAAAAATGTACAAATTACAGGGCATGAAACACTCAAACAAGATATATTGCTCCATGAGGGTAAGATTGTAAAAATAGGGCAATCACTTAAATCACAAGGTTGTGAAGAAGTTATCGATGCTGATGGCTTGATAGCTTTTCCTGGGATTGTTGATCTGAACGTTCGTCCACATGATGATTTGCTTACTATTCCAACACTTGAAAAACTTTATGATAGTACCCAAAAAGCGGGATTAGCACGGTTTGTGCTCTCTCCTAGAATGAAGCCTTTGATGGAAAACCAGACTTTTAAGAGACTACTAGCTGGGAAATTAGAGATAGATTTTCCAAATCTAAAGCTCTCTATCAAAGCGCTTAAAGATAAAGAACATACAAAACTAAACAATATATCTACACTTATAAAAGGTGGTATCACTATTGTCCAAGAGCGTTCAGATATCAATGGTAACCTTTTGCGTCGAATTTATGAGTACTCTAAGATGCATAAAAACTTCTTTTTTGTTTTTTGTGAAAATAAGATCTTAAACGACAGTGGTGTTATGAATGAGGGAGAAGTCTCTTTTAAGTTGGGGCTTCCTGGTATTTCAAAAATTGGCGAAATAAGTGAAGTTGCCAAAGTGGTTCAGATGAGCAAACATTACGATGTTCCAACACTCTTTCAATCTATCTCGACTAGACGGGCAATTGACATCATTGATATAAATAAAAAAGATTTTTCACATCTTTATAGTGAAGTCTCTATCCATCATCTCTGTTTAGATGAGAGCTTTTGTGATGGATTTAACACATATGCCAAACTCAATCCACCACTTAGAACTTCAGCTGACAAAGAGGCTCTTTTGGAGAGATTAGCAGATGGTAAGATTGATATTTTAACAGCACTACATTCGCCAAAATCAGTAATTTATAAAGATGTTGCTTTTTTTGAGGCAAAATATGGTATTGATAGTATTGAGGGTTATTTGAGTCTGTGTTATACCTATTTAGTAAAAGAGGGTGTTATCGGTTGGGATAAGTTGGCATCTCTTATCTGTGAAAAACCAGCAGAGATTTTAGGTGAGAAAACTCTTGGGAAAATTGCAGAAGGATATGATTCAAATATCATACTTTTTGATCCTAGTAGTGAGAATGAAGTGACCAATACTACATCTCCTTATCTTGGTAAAACACTTTATGGACATATTGAGAGAGTGTTTTTATAGCATAAATTGAAAAAGTTATTTCAAGCAAAGAGTATTAAAAAAGCCAATGCATTTAGTATATCTTTGGTTGCAGTTTTAACGATTTTTGTGCTTATGTTTATTATCTATACTCTGCATAAAGAAAATAGAGTCAATATCGAAAACATTGAAAAAGAGTATATCCAAGCTCAAAAAGAGTTAATTAGACAAGAGACAAATCGAGCCTTAAGATATATCGCTTTTAAACA
>DQTU01000146.1 GCA_015662615.1 Campylobacterales bacterium
GTTCGATTACAAATATATCTATCATGAGGCGTAAACAATGTGTGGTATAGCTGGTTTTGTAGATTTTAATAAAAAATCTAATTTAGATATTTTAAAAAGAATGACTGATGTTTCAGATCATCGTGGACCTGATGATAGTGGGTATAAATTTGATTCTTCTGAAAATGTAGAAATTGGATTGGGGCATCGTAGACTTTCAATCTTAGATCTTACCTCCCATGGTCATCAGCCAATGAGATTTGAAAGTATTGATATTGTCTATAATGGAGAAGTCTATAATTTTAATGAAATAAAACAAGAGTTAGAAGATCTTGGTTATGATTTTGAGTCACACTCTGACACCGAAGTAATTTTAAAAGCATACCATAAATGGGGATTGGAAGCGGTTCATAAGTTTAATGGCATGTTTGCAATGGCTATTTATGATCGAAACATCTCAAAGCTTTTTTTAATTAGAGATCGTTCGGGTATCAAGCCTCTTTTTTACTATCATAAAAACAATACTTTACTGTTTGCCAGTGAACTTAAAAGTATGCACCAACATCATGCTTTTAAAAAAGAGATAGATATTGATGCGGTAGCACTCTTTTTACAACTTCAGTATATTCCAGAACCGCACTCAATTTTCAAATCTTGTTTTAAATTAAGAGCGGGACATTTTTTAGAGATTGATCTTGTCACTCAAAAAATTGAAGAGAAAGTATACTGGGATGTCATTGATCACTACAATAAGCCCAAACTTGATATCTCTGAAGAAGAAGCCATAGAAGAGACTGAAAAACTTTTAAAATCCGCTTTTGAGTACCGCATGGTTTCAGATGTGCCTGTTGGTATCTTTTTAAGCGGCGGATATGACAGCTCTTTAGTTACTTCTATCTTGCAACACCAAAGGTCTGAAAAACTTAAAACATTTACGATTGGATTTCACGAAAATGGTTTTGATGAAGCACCTTATGCAAAACAAGTAGCTGAGTACCTGGGTACGGAGCATCATGAGTACTACTGTACGCAAAAAGATGCTTTAGCAATTATCCCAAAACTTGCCACTATTTATGATGAGCCTTTTTCTGATGCTTCTGCAATCCCCACAACTCTTGTTAGTCAACTCGCACGCCAAGAGGTAACCGTCTCCTTAAGTGCAGATGGAGGGGATGAAATCTTTGCAGGTTATGATAAGTACAGCCGAACAATGGAGTATTATAAATACTTTTCTAAAGTTCCGAATTTTTTAAAATCTTCTGTCGCTTCTATGATGGGTGGCGTCAACCCAAATTCAATTCCTCTGCTTAAAGATACATTTAATTTTAACATACGCTATAAAAAGATGCAAAATATGCTCATGGCAAAAAATGCAGTAGATATCATGAAAAATACTTCGATTTTTCTTACCTTTAATGAAGTCAATAATCTTTTAAATAACAGAGCTAAAATTTTATCTACAAATTTAGATAAAGGTAACCTTTTAGAAAGCCATAATGATGATATAAATAGTATGCTCGCTATAGATTATAAAACTTTTATGGTGGATGATATATTAACCAAGGTAGATCGTGCAACGATGAGTGTAAGCTTAGAGGGGCGTGAGCCATTTTTAGATTATCGTATTATTGAGTTTGTCTCTTCGCTTCCCTCTCATTATAAATATCAAAATGGGCGTAAAAAGCATATACTCAAAGAGATCACCCATAAGTATCTGCCAAAAGAGATGATGGATCGTCCTAAGATGGGATTTGTTGTGCCGATACAAGAGTGGTTTAAAGATGAGTTAAAAGAGTATTTTTTACACTATTTGGATGAGCAAAGATTAAAAAAAGAGGGAATTTTTAATGTCCAAGAGGTTGTAAAACTTAGAGATAATTACCTTAATGGTGGGAAAGAGAATATTGATAATCTATGGTCCATACTAATGTTTGAAATGTGGTATGAGAAATGGATGTAAAGAAGATCATGTTTGTTATGCCTTCCCTAACGGGTGGTGGAGCAGAGCGTGTGATGTTAACACTTATAAAACACATAGATAAAGAGAAATTTCTTCCTGTTTTTGTTTTGACGAAAAAAGAGGGTAGGTTTTTAAATGTTTTAGAGACTTTACCAAAAGGTGTTGAAGTAATAGACCTTGAAGAGAACCAAGCTAGATATGCAATCTTTAAAATAGCAAAAGTGATTAAAGAGATTAAGCCTGATATTGTCTTTTCAACTTTAGGGTATCTTAACCTTTTGATAGCAGTGATTAGACCTTTTTATTCCAAAAACATAAAGTTTATCTCACGAGAATCAAATACAGTCAGTATCGAAAATAGACAAGAAAATTATCCAAAAGTTTTTGATTGGCTCTACAAAAAAGTTTATAATAATTTTGATCTCATTATCACACAATCAAAGTATATGAGAGATGATTTAATTCAAAATTTTGGTACAGAGGCAGAGAAAATTACGGTTATCAATAATCCAGTAGATAGTGAGAGTATTTCTAAAAATTTTAATGAATTGGGTCACTCACTATTTGATCAAAATAAGATAAACCTTATTGCAGTAGGCAGATTAGCACCTCAAAAAGGTTTTGATGTTTTAGTGGATGCCATCTCTTATTTAGATGATAGATTTCGGTTAATAATTTTGGGGGAGGGTAATGAAGAAGAAGCCCTCACAAAACAGATCAAAACGCTTGGACTTATGGAAAAAATTAGACTTTTAGGATTTCAACACAATCCTTATGCCTATATGAGGGAGGCAGACCTTTTTATATTAAGTTCGCGTTATGAGGGACTTCCCAATGTTGTATTGGAATCCTATGTGTGTGGAACTGCTTGTGTGGCGTTTGATAGTCCTGGTGGAACAGCTGAAATTATTGAAGAGGGAAAAACTGGAATTTTAGTGAAAGATTTCAAAGCTACTTCTTTGGCTGGAGCTATTATAAAAGCTGAAAAAATGGATTTTGATCGAGAGTATATTCAAAATTTTTGTAAAACAAATTTTAATGTTAAAAAGATTGTGAAAGAGTATGAAAACAAATTTATAAACAAGGTTCATTCATGAGTTACTGCTATATTGATTATTCAAAACAAAATGCTATTGAATTAAGTGTTGACAAAACAGATATCTCTAAAGAGATTAAAATCATCGGTTCTTATGCTGATTTCTATTTCTCTATTTCAAAGGGTGATACTTCTACTTCTCTTGTAGAAGATAGTCGTTTTGTATTATTGGTTGATGGTGCAATAGAATCAAAGGGGATCTCCCCTAAAAAACTTTTAGAACTGCTAGCAGATGTTGAAATTGAAGAGGTTCTTGATAGGGTTGAAGGTGTTTTTTCACTTATCCTTTATGATAAGAGTAAAGAGCTTTTTTATCTGAGTCGAGATCACTTTGGATTAACGCCTTTGTATTACTATCAACAAGAAGATATTGTTCTATTTTCCAATACTTTAAAAGCTTTTAAACCTATTTCTGTTTTTAAAAAAGAGATTGATTTTGACACCCTTGGTCAGTATCTTCAGCATGGCTATATTTTACAGCCTCGTACCATGTTTAAAGATTGTTATAAAGTTAAATCAGCACATGTTGTGAGGTTTGATCTCAAAACCAAAGTTCTAGATCAAGAAAAGTATTGGGATATTGTTGATTTTTACAACAAACCTAGAGTTAAAATGAGTGAAGAGGCGATAATAGCAAAGAGTGAAAAGCTTTTAAAAAAAGCTATAAAAGCAAAAGTTGGAAATTCTAAAAAAGTAGGCACATTTTTAAGTGGCGGCTATGATAGCAGTGCGATTGCCTCAATCCTGAGCGTTGATAAAACTACTGACTTACACTCCTTTACCGTTGGATTTAATGATAGTGAATTAGATGAAGCGCCATTCGCTCAAGAGATAGCCGAACATCTAAAAGTTAAACATAATGAGTATTATTTTAATGCCGATTATTTAGAAAGAACTCTTAATCGTTTTGCAGAAGTTTATGATGAACCTCTTTCTGACATGGCGGCAATTCCTACGATGCTTATTTGTGAAAGATCAAGTCAAAAAGCAGATATTTTGTTTGGAGGGGAAGGGGGAGATGAAATCTTTGCTTCTTCGAGATATATGGAAAAATTTAACCAAATTAATGCATTGCCATATTCCGTAAAATTTATCTTTTCAAAAGTGTTTAAACTGTTTCCAGGGTGTGATAAATGTATAAGATATTCTAAGATGTTAGAGCAGAAAAATATAGAAGATATACTTAACTATAAAGATATGACACTCTTTTTTGATAAAGCCTCAAAATTGATTAAGGCTCCAATTCAAGAGCAACCTATGGATTTTAGTGATTCAAATTTGAATCCAGCATCGCACCATTTAGATAAAATATTTCCTTCTATACTAAAAAGTTATGTAAGCAATAATCTTTTACCTAAAGTCTCCTTTGCTGCAAGAGCTTATTATGTGAGCGTAAAAATACCTTTTTTAGATCGAAAGTTTGTAGAATTTTTAGCAACTGTTGATCTGAAGCTCAAACAAAAAAACAGTACCAATAAATATATCTTAAATAAAATACTCAACAAATATCTTCCAAACAAATTGATAGATAGACCTAAAAAAGGGTTTAGTGTCCCAGCAGGAGAAATACTTAAAAATGAGTTGAGATATATGTTAGATCAATATATAAATGAAGAACGATTAACCAAGGAGGGAATTTTTAACCCAAATGAAGTCATGAAACTTAAAAAGATTTTTTTAAATTCTAACGCTTATATTCATGATAAAAACATTTGGGATATATTGATATTCCAACTATGGTATGAACATTGGTATAAGTGATAGACAATAACAAATAACATATTTAACAAATCACTTTAAATGCTCATCTTCTTCGTTGAAGTTTAGTCGACGATACTTTGGCATCGCCAACCAAACTTCGCCTCGAACCTAAACATTTTAAATGTTGCTAAATATGATATTTGTTATTGTCTATCACTTAGTGAATAACTGCTGTTCCCCCATTATTAGCACAATGATAAATAACGGTATTATGTTTTCTTGAAAAGTAATGAAGTAGCATCTTTTGTAAAGTAGGCTCGATAGAAGGCGTAAACCAAGCATTATTACTCGTTGCGATCATGAACTTTGGATTACCCTCAAACAACTCTTCTCTAGTGGCTTCATAACAGATAGCATTTCTAAATATCTCTCCATTTATCTCAATATCTGTTGGATTGTCCGCGGTTTTATAATCCTCTGCACCATTGTAAAAAATTTCATTCACAATTTTTCCTAAAAACTTTGGAAGGGGTATCTCTTCTCCAAACGGAACTAAAATCACTTTATTAGCAATGATCACTTCTCCATCTACAAAATAGTAAGTAGAGTTATAAGAGTCAGTTTCCTCTGCATAAAGAGCACCTGTAATGATGGTAATTTCTTTTGAGAGTGATTTTAGTTTCTCCATCAAAAGTGGTTCAAAATTTAAAAACAGAGCAAAAGCACTTTCACTGATAACCACTATCTCATACTTTTGTTCTATCGCTTTGTAAATGATGTTTAAGTTATTTTGTATGGATTCATTTCTATAGGACTCTTCCCATTTTATATCTTGTTTGACTGAAGTTTGTGAGAGGTAAATTTTCTGTTTTGAGAGTGCTAATGGCTCATGGGTGTTATAGTTTACACTTCCCAAAAGTGCTAAAATAGCAACCGCTTTATACCATGATTTTAATTCTATAAAAAGCGCAATGGCAAGTAAAAAGAGTCCAAATTGCCACTTTGTAATTCCAAATAAACTATCTAACATAACAAGCTCAGGAATAAACCAGTTAAAGCTCATAGGATGCACAAAACTAAATCCTAAAAAAAGTAGTGCTTTTACAAAAGGATTTTTAAAAATCCCAATCATCCAAAAAAGCATTCCATAAACCAAACAGACGAGTAATATCATAATAGGTATCACAAATAAAGCATCATAAAATCTAAATGAAAATCCAATCCAGTAAAACCAAAGCAAAGCGATAAAAAATCCCGCCCAAAATAGTGTTTTTTTATCGCCGCTTAAAAGTAGATAAAAGCCCAAAATTGCATTCAATGAGTTGATAAAAACTAAAATATTTTGACTAAATATCTCATAATGTGAAAAATATATGAAAAATGAAAGTAGGGCAGCGGTTAAAAAGCCTTCTGTTATCTTATAAGTGCTAATATAGCCACTTAAATTTTTAACCTTAAAGGATGGGTATGCAAGAGCAAGGAAGTATTTTAGCATCAATGTTACCGTTAGTTGTTTTATTTGGAATTTTCTATTTTCTAATTATCAGGCCTCAACAAAAGCAGGCAAAGCAGCACAAAGAGATGCTTGAAGCACTTAAGAAAGGCGACAAAATTATCACTAGTGGTGGTTTGATCTGTGAAGTTCTTAAACCTGAAGAGGATTTTATCAAAGCAAAGCTTAACGAAGATACGATCGTTAAGATCTCAAGAGAGTTCATCGCAAGAAAAATAGAAAAAACTGAGGCATAGGCAAACATAAAATGACATATAGACTTATTATATTTATTGTTGCTATTATCTTTGGAGTAGTTATGTCGATGCCATCGTTTTTACAGACAGAGAAAGGCTCTAAGATAAACTTAGGGCTTGATCTACAAGGTGGTCTTCACATGCTCTTGGGTGTCAAAACTGAAGAGGCGATAAAATCAAAGATAAAAACCATAGCTTCAAGTATCAAGTTTTCAACTGATGACAATGATATCATCATCGATGATTTGAAGATCCGTGAAGAGCTTATCACCTTTGAGCTTTTAGACAAAGATGAGATTTTGTATATCGACAAGATGTTGAGTGAAATTCAAGGTTTAAATGTTGAAAAGCAGGGTCTACTTTACGAGATAACACTTACTGAAGAAGAGAAGGTAGCGGTAAAAGATTACGCTCTCAAACAAGCAGTTGACACGATTCGTAATCGTTTAGATCAATTTGGATTGGCTGAACCTACGGTTGCAAAACAAGGTCTTGATAAGATTTTAGTAGAGCTTCCTGGTGTTAAAACCCAAGAAGAGGAGAAAAGAGCAAGAGAGCTTATCGCAAAACCTGCTTATCTTCAAATGATGGCGGTAGATGAAAAAAGAGCGGATCAAGTTTATACGCTTAGTGAAGCTGGAGCTGCTGAATATGGTGATGTGATACTGCCAGATATCAACAAAAAAGAGAAACACCTTTTAAAAGAGGTTCCTATCTTAGATGGTAGTATGTTAACAGATGCGAGAGTTTCGTTTAATGAATCAAATCAGCCAATTATCAACTTTACGCTGAATTCTACAGGAGCCAAGATCTTTGGTAACTTCTCAGGAGACAATGTTGGAAATAGAATGGCGGTTGTACTTGACGGTATCGTTTATAGTGCTCCTGTAATTCGAGAACGGATTGGTGGAGGAAGTGGTCAAATTTCTGGTGCATTTACCCTGGAAGAAGCAAGTGATGTTGCAATTGCACTTCGTTCAGGTGCACTTTTAGCACCAGTTGAGTTGCTTGAAAAAAGTTCTATTGGTCCCTCTTTAGGTGCGGATAGTATCAGGGCGAGTATGATGGCTTTGGCTGCTGGATTTGCTTTGGTATTTTTCTTTATGATTCTCTATTATGGATATGCTGGGCTTATCGCTGATGTTGCACTTTTGTCAAATCTCTTTATCATCATCGCTGTTATGGCAATGTTTGGAGCAACTCTGACCCTTCCAGGAATGGCAGGAATCGTACTTACTGTTGGTATGGCAGTTGATGCCAATGTTATCATCAATGAGCGGATAAGGGAGCTTTTAAATAGTGGAGCGACGATAAAGACGGCTATCGAAAAGGGGTATTCAAATGCCTTGACTGCAATTTTGGATGCAAATATTACGACTTTGATTGCAGCGGTAATACTTTATGCTTATGGTACTGGAGCGATTAAAGGTTTTTCATTGACAATTAGTATCGGTATCTTAGCTTCAATGTTGACTGCTATATTAGGGACACATGGTGTTTATGATTTCCTTTATCAGCGTATCAATAAAAGTAAAGATCTGAAAAAATGGTTTGGTATCACAAAGGAGGCAAAATAATGGATTTTTTTAAATCACACAAGATATATGATTTTATGGGAAAAAGCAAAATGTTTATTGCCTTTTCTGCTTTTCTTATTTTCGCTTCTTGGGCTATTATTTTCACAAAAGGTTTGAACTACGGTATCGATTTTTCTGGTGGAACATTGGTTCAAGTAAAATACAACCAAGCTGCACCAATTGATAAGATCAGAGATGTAGTAACAGAAGTTGAGGCGTATAATTCAGCGAGCGTTACAGAGTTTGGTGCACCTGAAGAGGTTATTATCAAAGTCCCTACTTCAAGTACCGTACTTGGAAGTGATATTGGTGATGAGATCAGGGCTTTATTAAAAGGAACTGGAGATTTTGAGATCCGAAGAGTGGATATGGTTGGACCAAAAGTAGGAAGTGAACTTCGGGAAAAAGGGCTTATGGCAATGTTTCTTTCGATACTTGCAATTTTGATCTATATCGCATTTCGTTTTGAGTGGCGTTTTGGTGTGGCTTCTGTGTTTGCCCTTATCCATGATGTCTCTATCGCACTTGGTATGATCGCCTTGTTTCAAATCGATGTAAATCTTGATATCTTAGCTGCAATTTTAACCATCATGGGTTACTCTTTAAATGATACGATTATCGTATTTGATAGAATCCGTGAGGGAATTAGAGCGTCTAAGATCTATGACCTATTTCAAATTATCAATGAGTCAATTACCAAAACCTTGTCTCGTACAACATTGACTTCATTAACCACATTTTTCGTGGTTTTAACGCTTTATCTATTTGGTGGAGAGATTATCAATGGATTTAGTTTTACGATGCTTGTTGGTATCATTGTAGGAACATATAGCTCTATTTTTATCGCATCACCATTCCTAAAGTGGCTTGGATTTGATGTTGAGGGGTATAAGGTAAATGAAGCGAGAAAAGAGAAAGTAAGAATCGAAAAAGAGAAAATGAGAGCCCAATATGAAGGTGGGACGCTTTAATTTTCA
>DQTU01000321.1 GCA_015662615.1 Campylobacterales bacterium
AACATCAATCCTATATTGTTTTGCGCTGATTCTAAATTTTCAACAGTTGTACCATTTTGATTCATTTGTCTAACCATAAGTTCACTTAGAGGTGAAATATTGACTTTTACCGAACTGCTAGTCGGTGTTACAGCTACAGCAGAATGGAGTTCAAGACCACTAACACAAGCTTTAGTTGTACCATCAGCTGGGTTTTTCATCAATGAACTAGCATCACAAGTCACTTTCACAACAACTACACCATCATATGACACATTAAGTGTATATGAACCATCAGTAGCATGAGTGCGTCCTGTTGCCAATACATTAGATGTATCACTAGCGGCATAAGCTTCAACCACACCATTTACAATCAAATCATCAACCGCAACACCATGCAAACTTGCCGTTGGTGCTGGTTTCTTTGGATCACTGCTTCCTCCACAACCAACCATTAAAAAAACTGCTAATGCACCTACTAAATATAATCTCATAAATTGCTCCTTAAAATTAAAGTATTTTAATGATTAAGCAATTATTGTTCCAAATATTCCCTCTTTTATATAATTGTCTTAAAAATTAATTAAGATTATTATATATTATAAAAAATAAATAAAAACTTAAATTATTTAAACTATTATGTGTTTTTTTGCAATAATTAAAATAGTTTAATTATTATGCTTTAGTTTGGTCGTCTGATAACCTTAACATTCGCCTCTGACTTCTTTTTCTCAAAGTACTCAATAAGTGAAGCTTGCTCTTTGGACCTCATAACTCTTGCAAAGATTTCCTGTTTTGCCATTGCAAATGAGACATTCTGTCTTCCAATCTTTTTTTGTATAAAAAACATGCCCGCTACTTTCCCTAAATTTAGAACAGGTGTAAAACTACCATCAGGAGTTTGAACTAAAAGTCCAGCAAGTTGTGGATTGATTGATTTTAACTCTACTGTTTTTTGGGAAACTTCAATATTTGGCATATTTACCATAGGTTGTTTTTGTTGTGTTTCTAAAGCTTCTTTTGAAGTGGATATATACTCCACCAACTCAACACTTGTAGGCATGTTAAATTCACTTTGATGTAGGTCATAATAACTTTGAAGCTCCTCTTCATCAGGCTTTTTTAGAGAGGATCCTACAATCTTCTTGTATAGCTCATCTCTTTTGAATTTATCTTCAATATCACGTCTGATACGCTGTTCACTATGTCCTTCAGAGACTAATGCTTTTTTAAACTGCTCCTCTGTCATGCCATTTTGTTTGGCAATCTCTTGCATCTTTTTATCAACCTCATACGGAGAAGCAATGATACCTAACTTTCTAATTTCTATATCTTCTATTTTTCGCTGAATAAGTCTATTTACCGCTTCTTCAACTGAAACTTTATTTTGCTGTGTATAGCTTTGAATCTCATAAAGTGTAATCGCTTCATTATCAACTGTCATCGAAATACCACCGATAAGACCTGCAAAACTTGTCGTCATCACTAGCGCAAAACTTGTTAAATATTTTATCATTTTTATAAATCCTTTCATTCAAATTATAGCGTATTATGATAAAATCCACTAAAAATTTATTAGGCATAAACATGACAACAACACGATTTGCACCAAGCCCCACAGGATACCTTCACATCGGAGGTCTTAGAACGGCACTTTACAGCTATCTTTGGGCTCGAAAAAACAGCGGTAGATTTTTACTTCGTATCGAAGATACAGATCTTAAAAGAAACTCTGTCGAAGCAGCAAAAGCCATAGAAGAAGCTTTTAAATGGGTTGGCATGACGCATGATGATAAAGTAATTTATCAATCCCAAAGATTTGATCTTTATAAAAAATATATCACAAAACTTTTAGATGAGGGCAAAGCATACTACTGTTATGCGAGTAAAGAAGAGCTAGATGTAATGCGTGAAGCACAACAAGCCAAAAAAGAGCGTCCTCGTTATGATAGAAGATACCGTGACTTTACAGGTACTCCGCCAGAGGGTGTAAATCCAGTAGTGCGTATCAAAGCTCCGATAAATGAAAAAATTGAGTTTGAAGATGGTATCAAAGGGGCTATGAGCTTTAACTCTGACGATATTTTAGATGATTTTATTATTGCTCGAAGTGATGGACTTCCGACTTATAACTTTGTTGTGGCGATTGATGATTCGTTGATGGGTTTGACGGATGTTATTCGTGGAGATGATCACCTCTCAAATACTCCTAAGCAGATTGTAGTTTACAATGCACTTGGGCTTGATATACCAAAGTTTTACCATGTTCCCATGATTTTAAATCCTGATGGAAAAAAACTATCAAAACGAGATGGTGCGATGGATGTTATGGAGTATAAGAACATGGGTTATCTTCCTGAAGCAGTTTTGAACTATCTAATTCGATTAGGCTGGAGTCATGGAGATCAAGAAATTTTCTCATTTACCGAAATGTTAGAACACTTTGACCCTACAAATATCAATAAATCTGCCTCAGCTTATAACCCTGAAAAACTTGACTGGCTCAATGCACACTATATCAAAAATTGTTCTCCGGAGCGCATCATAGAAGAGTTGAAATTTTTTGATCTTCATATCCATGGGCATGATAGAAAAGAGCTTATCGTTGATTCATTAAGAGAGCGTGCAAAAACGATAAAAGAGTTTGCAGACATGGCAAGAACTATTATTGAAGAACCGACAAGTTACGATGAAAAAGCAGTCAAAAAGTTTTTAAATGATGAAGCTATAGAGATACTTGAAAAGTATGTAAATTTTATCAAAAACTACGAAGAGGTTATACATCTTCCAAGCGGTTTTGAGCATGCAACCAAACTCTTCATGGAACAAAATGATCTCAAGATGAAACAACTCGCACAACCTATCAGAATAGCTATGGTTGGAAGTGCCGTAAGCCCTTCAGTATACGATGTGCTTAGTATTATCGGTCGTGATGATGTTATAAAAAGAGTTGAAAAACTAATAAAGGCACAAAATGTATAAAACGATTAATGAAGATGCTTTAACATACCATGAAGGCGGCAAAATAGCCACTCAAATTACTAAACCATGTGATACTCAACTAGACCTTTCACTGGCATATACACCAGGAGTTGCAATTCCTTGTAAAGAGATACAAAGAGATCCTTCACTTGCTTATAAATACACCGCAAAAGGAAATCTTGTCGCTGTTATCACTGATGGTAGTGCTGTTTTAGGACTTGGAGATATTGGGGCATTAGCAGGCAAACCTGTCATGGAAGGAAAAGCTGTTTTATTTAAAAAATTTGCAAATGTAGATGCTGTGGATATCTTGATAAGTGAAAGAGACCCTGATAAAATCGTAGATATTTGTGTTGCTATCTCTGATACTTTTGGAGGTATAAACTTAGAAGACATTTCAGCTCCTAGATGTTTTGAAATTGAAAGAAAGCTTCAAGCGCGTGTAAATATCCCTGTGATGCATGACGATCAACATGGAACTGCAATCATCACAACGGCAGGTCTTATGAATGTGTTGGAAACCACTGGTAAAGATATCGAGAAGATTAAAATCGTAATTATTGGAGCAGGAGCGGCAGGAATTGCTTGTGGCTTAATGTATAAAAAACTAGGTGCAAAAAATATTATCATGGTAGATAGTAAAGGTATCATTAGCACCAAACGAACTGATTTAAATGATCATAAAAAAATGTTTGCTATTGATACAGATGAAACTACTTTAGCAGAAGCTATGAGTGGAGCTGACATGATGTTAGGGCTTAGTGGTCCTGATTTAGTCTCTGGCGAAATGGTAAAATCAATGGCAGACAATCCAATCATCTTTGCTTGCTCAAATCCTACCCCTGAAATCATGCCTGATGTGGCACATGCTGTACGAGATGATCTTATCATGGGAACAGGAAGAAGTGATTTTCCAAACCAAGTCAATAATGTTTTAGGATTTCCATTTATTTTCCGAGGTGCTCTTGATGTGCGTGCTTCAAAAATTACGGAAAACATGAAGATGGCAGCAGCCATTGCACTTGCCAACTTAGCAAAAGAGCCAATTCCTTACTATGTAAAAGCAGCATATGACGATCCAGATTTGGAATATGGAAAATACCATATCATTCCAAAACCATTTAATAAAGAGATTTGTATCTGGGTCTCTGCTGCGGTTGCTGAAGCTGCTATAAAAGATGGAGTTGCAAATGTGGATAATTTTGATTTAGAAGCATACAAAAAACATATGAGATCTCAAGTGTATTTGAACCATGAGTATGACGAACATTAGACTTTTTAGCACTGGAGGCACTATCGCTAAGAGGTATGATGAGATTAGTGGTGTACTTGTTTTTGATACTGAACATGTAGAAAAGATGTTAGCACAGGGGAGATCTACACTCCCCATCGAAATCAC
>DQTU01000168.1 GCA_015662615.1 Campylobacterales bacterium
CTGATATAATTTTCAGTTGCTGTGCTATATTTTGAAGGAGTAAAATACTCTCTATAACAGCTTCCAACACCCATACCATCTATATCAGCTCCACCAGCTTTAGCCGCTGCTAAAATTTCAGCACTTACAGGAATATTACCTTTAAGACTTGTTTTCCAAAATGTTTGAGCCTCTTTTACAAGTACTTTTTCAGTAACATTTTTGAATGTTCCTGGAACTACTGTAAGTCTTGAAGATGCTTCTTTTACAAGAATTTTTTGCTCTGTTGTACCATATTGTGCGGGAATTACAGTAAGTGTCTCAGAAGCTTCTTTTGATAGAACTTTTTCAGTACGAGTCTCAAACTTTGCAGGTGTTAATACTTTTGCATAACATTCTCCTGGTTGTGCGTTTGGTAAGACCACCGCTTCTACAGGTTGTGCTGTTAAACTTGATGATGCAGCAACTAAAGATGCGGCGACTATTGTTGAAATTTTGTAAACTTTCATGTCAATCTCCTTAATTAATTTTTTAATGACTCGAAGATTATACATATAAAATTTACGAATAGCAATTAAATTATATTATATATCTTTAATTTAAACTATTATTAATAATGTAAAAATAGTAAAAGATATTGACTTATTATTTCTTTTGTTTGTTATGAATAATTTAAGTCTCTCTATAATATAGTTACAAAAAATAGAGAAAGAGTGGCATGAAATTTTTTTTTATTATCTTTTTTTTGCTAATGCAAAGTATAGAAGCCATTGAAATTAGTAAAGAATCTATTTCAACTGATAGCTATTATATTCAGGTTGGAGCATTTAAAAATATGTCAAATATCCAAAGAGTAAAAGATAGACTTTTTGAGTATGAACTTTATTTAGAGCCCTACAAAGGTTTCCAACGAATACATATTGTTAATGTTTTAGCACCACAAGAGAAAGAGATTTTGGTAGAGATACGTAAAATTTATCCTAAGGCATTTATTTCAAAACGTCCAATGAAAAAACCTTCTACTAATTTTAATAGATCACATAAATTGAACAATATTAAACTTTTTGAGCAAACTCTTGACTCAAATACAATCCTCAAAACTAGAAAATCATTCTTATAGCTTCATAAAGCTTTTAAATTGCATCTATAGTTAGGGCAATTTTAAAGTTAATTTAAAGTAAAATCCATCAAATTATAACAGAAGGATAAAATGTATGGCAATAACTGTATATTATGATAAAGATTGTGATTTAAGTATCATTAAGAGTAAAAAAGTAGCGATGATTGGTTTTGGTTCACAAGGGCATGCGCATGCTGAAAATTTAAGAGATAGTGGTGTAGAAGTAATTGTTGGTTTAAAAGAGGGCGGGGGTTCTTGGAACAAAGCAGCAAAAAAAGATTTTAAAGTGATGAGTGTTGCAGAGGCTACAAAAGAAGCTGATATAATTATGATTCTTCTTCCTGATGAAGTACAAGCTGATGTGTATTCAAACGAAATTGAGCCAAATTTAAATGCTGGTGATACCATTGCATTTGGACATGGTTTTAATATTCACTATGGTCAAGTTATCCCAAAAGAGGGTATTAACTGCATCATGGTAGCTCCAAAAGCACCAGGTCATACGGTAAGAAGTGAGTTTGTAAAAGGTGGTGGAATTCCTGATCTTATCGCAATTTATCAAGATGCTACAGGTGATGCTGAGGCGTTGGCACTTTCATATGCTAGTGCAATCGGCGGTGGTAGAACAGCAATTATCAAAACAACTTTCAAAGATGAAACTGAAACGGATCTTTTTGGAGAGCAAGCAGTACTTTGTGGTGGTGTAACTTCTCTTGTTCAGGCAGGATTTGAGACATTAACTGAAGCTGGATATGCACCAGAATTAGCATATTTTGAGTGTCTACATGAGTTAAAACTTATCGTTGACTTGATGTTTGAGGGTGGGATTGCTGATATGAGATACTCAATTTCAAATACTGCTGAGTATGGTGATTATGTGAGTGGAAAAAGAGTTATTACTAATGAGAGTAAAAAGGCGATGAAAGATATATTAACAGAAATTCAAGATGGTAGATTTGCTAAAGATTTCGTGTTAGAGAGAAA
>DQTU01000189.1 GCA_015662615.1 Campylobacterales bacterium
ACCTTCCCTTGATGCACCCTCTCTATCGCTCCGTGAAAACCAACCGTTGGAACCACAAAACCATATAAAAATATACCTAAAGCAAGAATCGCAAAAACTTTTGATTTTACCATGGATGAATTCATATCTTTTTCCCCCTAAAAAATTTATCTGATGTCATTTGAACAGTATCAAATCAAATCAGATAAAATTACTCTCAATAGTACCATATATCCAATATAAAACATTTGACATGAGTCAATAAGTAGAAATAAAAAACGCACCTAAATACAAAAAATAAGAAGTATTTAAGAGCAGATTTTATGCACATAATCGCAAGAAACGATAAGTGCGGTTCACTGCACGCAAGCCCTCCGCTGAGGAGGACATAGCGTCAGCGTTAGACGGAGGGATTTACTCCCTTCGTCGTAAATTAAAATAGATTTGCGTTAGCATCAATCCATTTAAAGTATTCGATAATATCTTTAATCTCTGCATCTTTCATACCCTGGTTAGGCATTTTAAGATTAAAGTGACTAATCATCGCTTTTATATAAGGATCGTCATATTTGTGTACGGGATTTTTGATAAAATCAGCAACCCATGCTTCACCATTCTCATGACGACTCAACACACCTGTGAGATCTGGACCTGAGCTTACTTTACCAACAACATGACAACCAGAACAACCACCTTCGTGGAATGCTGCTTCTCCAGCTTCAGCTGCTGCAGATTGTTTAGTAGCAATTTTCTTAGTAAGCAGATCTTTCGCTCTAATCCCAACATCCGCAGTTTTAACCATGTATTGCCAAATCATGTTCTCAAAAAGAATAGCTTCTTCAATATCCCCAGCTTTTAGTGCTTCATCTGAAAGCTTTTTCTGCTCTGGAATTTTGCCATACTGATCAAGTGCATCCGTTACAAGTGCTGCAACCATTGGATGATCACCAAATTTGTTATCTTTTAAGAACTTAACAACACTTTGGATAACAACATCTGTTGCATCATTTGTAGCTACAGTCGCATCATACTCTTTTTTAAGAGCTTCTGGACTCATCGCTGCCATTTTAAGCTTTTTAGCAGATGTATACTTTTTGTTTGGATCTTTAACCATCAAGTAACCCATCATCTCTAAGTGAAGTGCTGAACAAAACTCTGTACAGTAGTAAGGAAATACACCTTCGATATCAGCTGTAAAGTGAACAGTTGTAGTCTCACCTGGTTCAAGTGATGCATGGAAATCAAAGTGATCAACTGTAAACCCGTGTGTCTCATCTTGAGCTCTTTCGAGGTTTGTCAAGTGAATAGTTACTTTGTCCCCTTTATTGACAGTGATTCTCTCAGGATTAATGTGAGATCTAACCAATGTGGCAAAAATAGTTACATTGTTACCATTTCTCTCAATTCTCTCTTCACCGGCAAGTGTTTTACCTGGGTGAATTTTACCAGTTTTAGAATTTGTACCCATTTTATATCTAACGGCGGGGTGAAGTTTACTAGCTCTAATCGCAACAGCTTGATGCGGCTCACCCAATGGGAAAGGCATATCATAAAGAAGTTGCATTTTTTTACCTGTGATATCAATCAACTGATGATTTTGCGGATGCAAAGGACCAACAGGTGTAAATCTATCAATAGCAAGTTTATTTAGTGCGATGATATACTCACCTTGAGGATCAGCCGACTTTCCTTCCATACCACAAAGGTGACCGATGTTGTAGTGAACATTTACTTTGTCAATTACTTTTAGATCTTTATAGTTCCATTTTACAACTTGTGAATCAACATACAGTGAAGTATAAATCTCACCATCAACATTTGAGTATTGGTTATGTAGTGGTCCCAAGCCTAATTCTACCTGACCATGTAGAGCTTTTTTCATATCAAGAACTGGAATACCATATGGATCTTTTCCAGCATAATCTTTAGCCTTGATAAGTTTCATAATTTTTGAAAAACTATAAACTGACGCATGCGTATCTAGCTTACCACAAACCGTGATATATTCACCATCTGGAGAAACATCAACACCATGTGGAGATTTTGGCTCTGGAATTAAAAATAGTGCTTCATTTGCAACTGCAACGCTCATAGGAATAACTCTATGGTCATTGATGATTTTTACATTTTTTGGATCTTCAGCAAGTTTTGCCAATTTTTTCCAATTATACATATGTAAATAATCCGTATCATAACGACTCATACCAGCTTCAAATGGAGGAAGACCTTTCTCAATACCACCTGTGTACATTTCAGAGTTAAATGAGTTGGTAAATGCCCAACCATCACTCACACCTTTACCTGCATCTGTAAGATCTTGCATGCATGGAGGCATCTCGAGTATAAATGAGTTTTTCTCTTCAATTCTCCCTATATCTTTGTTAAACTTCCAAAATGTTACACCACCACGATAACTCTCTTTGTACTCTTCGATTGGATGATAGTTATTGTCAAAAGGTGCAGCGTACTGACAACCCTCAAGAACATACTCTGTGTTTGGTGTTCAAAAGCACCACCATGCTCAGATTTAAAAACTGGATTTACAACAATTTGTTTTGTCTCAAAATCGTGAAGATCAATAACCGCAATTCTTGGATTTGCTTTATCATTGATAAATAGCCATTTACCGTCATATTTACCATCTGTCTCAGAAAGTGCTGGATGATGCGTATCACCCCAGTTAATCTCTCTACCTCTAATGTTACCTTGTCTTAGGATTTTTAAGCTATCCACATCATAGCCGTAACCTTGCCAAGGCTCTGGTGTAAATACTGCGATGTACTTTAAAAGTCTCATCGAAGGAACACCATACGCAATTATCTGACCTGATTGACCACCTGAACTAAATACAACATACTTATCATGCATACCTGTCGGTGTGTATG
>DQTU01000219.1 GCA_015662615.1 Campylobacterales bacterium
AAACAAGTTTTTAAGGATTATAAATATGAGAAAAATTTTAATAGCATTAATGGTAGCAGCAACTATGCAAGCAAATGATTTACACGAAGGAATGGAAGCATTAGAGAGAGGTGATTTTAAATCAGCAGTTGTATTTTTTGAAAAATCAGCGCAAGCAGGTAATAAATTGGCACAACAAAATCTTAGTGTAATGTATAGCAATGGTTATGGTGTAAAAAAAGATAAACAGATAGCAAGTAAGTGGTTAAATCGTGCAGCAAATCATAGTATTGTGGCGATAAGATAAACTTCACGACTGCAATAGCTCGTCAAGCTTTTGACTATTTTGGTTCAAAAGCTTGTCAAATTCTCCCCCCTCACTTTTCTCACCACTTTTAAATTTATCCAAAACGATATTGTTACTTCCTAGTATCACAAGATAATTTATTCCATTATACTCTAACAAAGCCACTCTATTTTTTGTATCTAATGCTTTTTGTTGTAAGAGTTTAATATCTTGTTTTTTACTTGAATCTTTATGAAACAGCCAGCTAGCAGATGTTTGGTTTGAGTTGGTTATCCATTTTTTTAAAAGATAAAGAAGTAAGATCATAAAAGCTAAAACTGCAATGACCTTGAAAAAACTACCATTGATATCTGCCTCTTTTTTTGTCTCAAATTTAGCAGGGGGAAGTGTTTTCATTTTCATCATTTTTGGTTTTATACGAATTCTTAGACCATGGTTGTCAATAGTTTTAGATGCCTCTAAAGTGTAGGGTTTTAATGCTTCTACTTTTATAAAAACTTGATTTTCATAGGGTAAGATTTTAATTTTTTGCATTATTTTAGACTCTATATTTTGTGTAATACTATCTTCTATTTTAATATTTTCCAACATTAAAATAGTGCTTTCACCCTCTTTTTTCTTAGATATTTTCCCAAGATAGGGCTCATCAAAAGTAAGCATAAGGTCAATACTGCCATCTTGTTTATAGATATTGTGGTTTGTTATTGTAGCACTTATGAGTAGTGAACTAAAAAATAGAGTAAGAAGTAAAACTCTCACTGACGCTCTTTTTTAAAGTATTGGATGATAGCATCTGAGTCTAGTATCTCGTTGATTCTGATTGCTAAATTCTCTTCATAAACCATGACTTCACCTTTACCGACAATCTTTTTATTTACATAAAGCTCAACACTCTCACCTGCTGGCTTTTGCAAATCTATAACTGATCCCGTTTTGAGTTTTAAAAAGTCTCTTAAGCTTACATTTGTAGATCCAAGCTCTGTTACTAAAGTGACAGAAACATCAATTAATTTATCATAATTTGTACTATTTTTATCTATTTGAATATCTTCCATGTGTTAATTATACCTTTAAGTGGCTTTTATGTAAAATTGATACCTTTTTAAATAGGATTTATATGATTATAGAATTAGCAGTTATCGGTATTTTTGTAGGGTTTATCTCTGGCTTTTTTGGTGTTGGAGGGGGGACAATTCTTGTTCCGATACTCATGTATCTTGGTTTTGATATCAAAGAGGCTATTGGTGTATCTGTGCTTCAAATGGTTTTTTCTTCTATTTATGGTTCGTATCTAAACTACATAAAAGGAACGCTCAAAGTCTCCAAGAAGATATTTTTTGGAATTGGTGGTTTTGTCGGTGGTTTGGGTAGTGGATATGTTGTCCAAACACTTTCATCAAAAACACTTACTATTGTACTTCTTTTAGTAGTGATGTTTGCAATTTATAAGTTTTTTGTCGCTCCTGAAATCAGCGATAAAAAACCCATCGAAAATAAGGTTTTGAACTTTTTTATTGGTTTGGGTATCGGATTGTTGGCTATGAGTGTGGGAATTGGCGGTTCTCTGCTTTTAACGCCCATCATGGTTGGGCTTTTGCACTATGATATCAAAAAGGCAGTTTCGGCAGCACTGTTTTTTGTAGTGTTTTCATCAATTTCTGGGCTTATTTCGCTCTCTTATTATGGTTTTATCGATTATTACTATGGATCACTTATCGGGATTTCATCACTCCTTGGGGTATATTTTGGTATAAGTGTTGCTCACAAAACAGATCCAAAGAGACATAAAAATCTCATTTTAATACTAAACTTCATAATCTTGGGTTTGATTGCAAACAAGTTAAGATAGGATAGTCAATGGACATGATAAAAGTTTACGGTGCTAGAGAGCACAATTTAAAATCGATAAATATAGAGATACCAAAAAATAAGTTAGTGGTTATCACAGGAATTAGCGGTAGTGGGAAAAGTACATTGGCATTTGATACACTTTATGCTGAGGGTCAAAGACGCTACATGGAGAGTTTATCCTCTTATGCTAGGCAGTTTTTAGACCGTATTGGGAAGCCTGATGTAGATAAAATCGAGGGGTTAACTCCTGCAATTGCCATCGATCAAAAGACAACAAGTAAAAATCCTCGCTCAACTGTTGGGACTATCACAGAAATTTATGACTATTTTAGGCTTCTTTATGCAAGAGTTGGGAAACAGCACTGTCATCAATGTAAAAAACCTATTTCTCAAATGAGCGCTAGTGATATTATCGAGCAGGTTTTAAAACTTCCAAATGGTGCAAAAGTAGTTATACAAGCTCCATTAGTTCGTGAGAAAAAGGGTTCATTTTCTGATATGTTTGAAAGTTTACGACATAAAGGTTATGTAAGGGCGATGATTGATGGTGTGATGGTTCGTCTTGATGAAGAGATAGAACTTAGTAAAACTAAAAAACATACGATAAAAGTTGTTGTTGATAGGGTAGTTATCAAAGAGGAGAATCGTCAAAGAGTTGCAGAAGATGTTGAAAAAGCTCTGAAAGAGAGTTATGGTGAGTTGGAGATTGAGATTTTAAACCATGAAGAGATTGGATTGGAGAAAAATCATATACACTATAGTGAGCATTTTGCTTGTTTTGATTGTAAAATTTCTTTTGAGCCGTTAGAGCCTCTTTCGTTTTCATTTAACTCTCCTAAAGGGGCATGTACAACATGTGATGGTTTGGGGATTCGTTATGCTATCGATATGGCTAAAATTGTGGATGAACATCAAAGCATTGATAAAGGTGCGATTAAACTTTTTTATGGCTTTAATAAAGGCTATTATGCGAAGTTTTTAAAAGCGTATTGTGATGCAAATGATATAGATACAACAATTCCTTTTGAAGAGTTGGCGCAGCATCAACAAAAAGCAGTTCTTCACGGTGGTGCACAAGAAGCTGAGTTTTTATGGAAACGACATAAGTTAAAAAGACGATTTGAAGGTGTTGTAAAAATCGCTTATAACATGATAAAAGATGAAAAAGAGCTTGCGGAGTATATGAGTGAAAAAGTGTGTGATAAGTGTGGTGGAAATCGTTTATCTCTTGAATCACTTTCAGTTATCGTAGCAAAGACGGGAATTTCTGAACTTTTAGAGATGCCTATCGAGAAAACTTATGAGTTTTTTGCAGAAACTAAAAACTTTGACTACTTTTCAAATCAACAAAAACTCATAGCTGCTCCAATATTAAAAGAGATAAATGAGCGACTTTTCTTTCTGTATGATGTGGGGCTTGGGTATCTTTCACTTGGACGAGATGCTAGAAGTATCAGTGGTGGAGAAGCTCAAAGGATCCGGATAGCTTCACAGATAGGAAGTGGTTTGACTGGAGTTATGTATGTTTTAGATGAGCCAAGTATCGGTCTTCATGAGAGAGATACTCTAAAGCTTATCAGAACGCTTAAAAGTTTGCAAAACAAAGGAAACTCTGTCATCGTTGTGGAACATGACAAAGAGACGATAAAAGCTGCGGATTTTATCATCGATATAGGTCCAAAAGCGGGACGAGAGGGTGGAGAAATTATCTTTAGCGGGACTTTAAAAGATTTGAAAAAGGCAAAAACTTTGACTGCTGATTATCTTTTTGGAAGAAAAAAGATTGATTATTTTCATGGGCGACCACAAGAGAAGTGGATAGAGATGAAAAATGTCACGATTAACAATATCGAAAACCTTTCGGTTAAAATTCCATTGGCAAACCTTGTTGCTATCACTGGTGTGAGTGGAAGTGGAAAAAGTTCACTTATCCTTCAAACACTTCTTCCAGTTGCCAAAGAGCTTTTAAACCGTGCTAGAAAAGTCAAAAAAGTTGATGGAGTAGAGTGTACAGGATTGGAGCATCTTGATAAAGTAATCTATCTAGACCAAAGCCCGATAGGACGAACTCCAAGAAGTAATCTAGCAACTTACACAGGTATGATGGATGAGCTTAGAGAGCTTTTTACAAATACAAAAGAGGCGAAGATACGAGGGTATAAAATCGGTCGTTTTAGTTTTAATGTTAAAGGTGGACGATGTGAGAAGTGTCAAGGTGAGGGGCGGATAAAGATTGAGATGCACTTTTTGCCAGATATATTGGTCAAGTGTGATGCATGTAACGGACAGAGATACAATGCCCAAACTCTTGAAGTCTTATATCGCGGGAAAAGTATCTCTGATGTGTTAAACATGAGTGTAGATGAGGCGATGGAGTTTTTATCAGCTATCCCAAAAATCCACCAAAAACTAAAAACACTTCAAGATGTTGGACTAGGATATATCACACTTGGGCAAAATGCCGTAACACTTAGTGGTGGTGAGGCTCAAAGGATAAAGCTTGGAAAAGAG
>DQTU01000242.1 GCA_015662615.1 Campylobacterales bacterium
CTAATCCCAAGTGCTAAGACCCACCAGTACTCCCTAAAGAGATCTAATGGGTTATGTCCGTTTGAAAAAGGCATAATTTTTCCTCTCATTTTTGTTTCATCTTTGTTTTATCCAAAATCCCTTCGACCGCCCCACCGCCAAAGTAAAAGGTGACGATAATCAAAACTATCTCACCTAACCACATTTCATTTGCAAATTTAAGTGCATTTTTTACATCATCTATGCTAACTATTCCGTAGAGTTGACCTACAACTCCGTTGAGCATAATGAAAAGATAGATAAAGACAAAACTCAAAGCTAAAAACCTTTGAGTCTTCTTGTATGGATGGTAAGCCTCTAATTGCCTTATTTTAAGTTCAGATTTTTTTTCAAGCAGTTTAACCTTGTCTTGTGCCTTCTCTTCATCTGTATAAAAGGCTTCATCTATCATCTTTAAGCCATCTTTAACTATATCTTTTGTTCCAAAAATCGAACTAAAAAAACCCATATTACCCCCTTTTTACTGCTATGCTATGTCTTTCTACACTATGCTCATGACCTGTTAAATCGCCAAGCGAATCGGTAATGCGACCTGTTATGGTTAGATTACCTTCACGGTCGAGCTTGAAGTTTTTTGCATCAATTTTTATTGACTCTTCATTACATTCAAAACTGACATTGCCAATATCGAGTTTGAAATTTTTTGCATCAATTTTTATGGACTCTCCATTACATTCAAAACGGACATTGCCAATTTGGATAATGGCGTTTTTGCTTGTACTTCCCTTTGGTTCTTTGTTTGCTTTGTGATAAATACTTGGAATGATAAAACCGCTATTTGCCTCACCAAATGGAGAAATTACAAGCACTTGCTCATTTACCTGTACTGGCATCCATACTTTTATAAATGAGTTGCTTATCATTACAATTGGCAAAAAGTCTGTTACACGCCCCAAGATATTAACTCTTGCAAGTGCTAAACCATCATCACATTTTGTTTCAGTTACTGTGCCAACTTGCACGATGTTGTTAAGCTTTCTAAGCAGCTCTTGATTCATTTTGCTCTTTTAAATGTTTTTTTATTACATCTCCATCTGCAATCTCAAAGAGAATGTTGCGCAATAAATAGAGCTCCTTTCTTAACTCTTTTATGGTTTTTTGCAATTCTAAGTTTGCATGTATAGAGGTTCTAATAAACTTGATTGCAGGAAAAATAAGTACAACAAACAGTAGATTTATTACTATTAAAAATTCTTTTGCATTAGCCAATAGCTCTTGCATTTGCTACCTTTTTTTTGAAATTTTTGCGTAAAAAAGCGTTAAATTTATCCAGATGTATATATATAGAGAAATTTGGCAGATTTTTTTGAAAAAATTGCATTATGAAAAAAAGACAGATAGAACTTTCTAAAGCAGTGTTAAGAGTGCTTACTACTCCTTTGGGTAGTAGAGTTATGCGTCCAGAGTTTGGAAGTAGGCTTTATGAACTATTGGATAGAAATGTAGATAGTAGCTTTATATTAGATGCCATCTCTTGGACATATGAAGCAATAGAGAAAAACTTAAAAGAGGTAAAAATTGAAAATGTAGAGGTTAAGCCTTTAAGTGATGGCATCTTTAAAATAGTAGTTTGGTTTAATGAAGGGATGAGTGTTGAAGTTGAATTTAAGTGATTTGCCTTTTCCTACCATAATAGAGCCGCTTGATTATGAAGCGATAGTAGCTAGAAAGCTTGCAAGGGTAAAAGAGATTTTGGCAAGCAAGGGGATTGAATATATAGAGAGTGAAGCGGATGATCTGATGACACTAATAGAGGCAGACGCTTATGAAGAGTTGCTTTTAAGAGCGAATTTGAATGAGAGAATAAAGCAGATGTTTTTGGCATATGCTACTGGTAGCAACTTGGATCACATAGGCATTACAAGATTTGGAGTTGAGAGATTGGCTGGAGTTAAGCCAAAAGCAGATGTAGAGTTTACTCTGAGCACTACAAAAGATACAGATATTATCATACTTGCTGGTACTTTGATTGGTAATGGTGTAGAGATAGCTGAAGTGGTAGAAGATGTCATTATAAGAGCAGGATCACTTAGTGGTGTTGGAGTTGTAGAGCTGCAACGGGAGTGTGAGAGCTTTGATGGAAAGCTTGAGATGTTTTTAACACCTCTTCCATTTGTAGTGAAGGTAAAACAGCTCACAGCTTTTGTAGGCGGGGCAGATGCAGAAGATGATGAGAGATACCGTGAGCGTATATGGCTAAGTCGTGAGAGACGCACAACAGCTGGAAGTCGTGCGATGTATGAGTACTATGCTAAAAGTAGCGATGTAAGAGTAAAAGAGGTTGCAATTCACAATGGCGGTGCTGGTGTGGTGGATGTAGTGGTGCTTGGAGAAAATTTTAAAACAACTGATGAGATGGTGAAGAATGTTTTAAATGGTTTAAATAGCGAAGAGATACGACCACTAACTGATAAAGTGCAGGTACAAAAGGCAAAAATAGTTGATGTGAAGATAGAGGCTACTTTGGTAGTGAAAG
>DQTU01000185.1 GCA_015662615.1 Campylobacterales bacterium
ATATAAATCTCATCCCCATCCTCTTTAAGACAAACCTCTTCCCAATCAATCCTCGTAGCATTGCCATGAACGATATGCCCACCATCTTTGAGTGGCAATGGTGGATTTGTCTGTCCTAGTTCTTTAAAAAACTCTACATTCATCTGATGTTCTGCAAGCCAAAGAGACAGCATCGCTACTTCATGTGCAAAGTCATCTAACTCTATGCCGTAAAATTGCGATAGTTTTATCTCTGAAAGTAAAAAGATAAATGACTGCTGTTCTAACTTGGGATATAGGCTAAACTCCAACTGCTTTGCATCTGACATGCCATTTAAAAGTTTCAGTATTTTGATTTCTAGTTTTCGTAACTCTTTATAAGCGATAATCAAAAAGTTACCACTTCCACAAGCAGGGTCAAATATCTTTAGATTTGCCAATCTATCATGAAGAGAGTAGAGTTTTTTACGGCTGTTTTTACTCTTTTCAAATTCAACATATAGTTCATCTAAAAAGAGTGGTTCTATCACTTTCATGATATTTGGTACTGAGGTATAATGCATCCCAAGTCCACCACGATGTTCAGGTGTGATGACAGCTTGTATCATGGAGCCAAATATATCAGGATTGATAGCAGACCAGTCAAGACCTCCTATCTCTATCATGATACTTCGAGATTTTGTAGCAAATCTAGGAATAGGATACTTGTTTTCAAACAGTCCGCCATTGACATAAGGAAATGCTTTTAAAAACTTTGGTGTATCATCATCTCTATCTTTGGTATTTAGTATCTCAAAAAGTCTCTCAAGATAACTAGCTAAGTCACTTCCATCAGTTTGTGTGTGAGCGGTTATAGCATTTGTAAATTGATTCTCTTCAAAGATATTGCTATCTTCTGCAAAGTAACAGAAAAGAAGTCTGGTTAAAAAAACATTTAGAGCATGTACCTCTTGGCTATCTTTTGGCTCATTTTCTTTGACGATTTCATCATAAAGTTTTGCCATCTTTACTGATGCTTTGACATCAGCAGGATTTTCATCTATAAGCTGTGCTTTTTCCATCCCAGCCCAAGGTAAGAAAAAATCATAATGCTTTGCCAAATCAAGTAGCTTTATATCAAGAGTGTCATCTGTCTTTGTATCGATAGCAAGAAGTGTCTCATAATCAGTCACGATGATAAAACGAGGAGGAGTTTTAGAGGATTTAGTTTCTGATTTTAGTATGTCAATGATACCATGCAATTCAACAGCCTCTGCTATTTTAAAAAATAGCTTTTTTCGTACGGTTAATTCACCTTTTTGTTCTAGCTGATTTAACTCACCTTTTTTATGTCTTGTGATTGTAGCCTTGGGAAAACCATAAGCTGATAATAGTTCAAATAGAAAATTATCTTTATTGAAGTTGTCTATGAGTGTGTTGATATTTTCTTCTATTTGAGTTATCGTCATAGACTGTTTTCATCCTAATTAGCTTTTATATTAAAAAATATTTAATATTCTACTATAAATATTGTGAAATATTCGAAAACTTCTACTAATTATATAAAGCCCTTGTATACGGTAATTAAAAAAATAGTTAGCTGTTGGCAAACAAAATACTACGGGGAAAATCCGGGGACAGTATACCAATTAAATCAAGCACATATAAACTATAATAATAAATAGCAAGAATAAAAAGAATAGTAATACCAAATACACCACATCATATAACACAAAGAGGTGTTCGCTCAATGAAT
>DQTU01000338.1 GCA_015662615.1 Campylobacterales bacterium
GATGGTGTTACTAAGATAGTTAATGGATATGGGAAGATTATTGTTTTGGAAGATGATTTGGTTACCAGCCCCTATTTTTTGAAGTTTATGAATGAGGCTTTGGATATGTATATAGATGAAATGAAAGTTGCTTCAATTCATGGGTATATATATCCTATATCAGATGGGCTGCCTGAAACATTTTTTATAAAGGGTGCTGATTGTTGGGGATGGGCGACATGGAAAGATAGATGGGAGATATTTGAACTAGACGGACAAAAGTTGCTTAATGAATTAAAATCAAAAAAATTAGAAAAAGAGGCGAATTTTAATAATAGCTATGGATTTACCAAGATGTTAAAAAATCAAATCAGAGGTAAAAATAATTCTTGGGCTGTTAGATGGTATATGAGTGTATTTTTACAAGATATGTTAACCTTGTATCCTAGTAAGTCGTATGTACTAAATATAGGCAATGATAATAGTGGCACTCATTGTGGAATTTCTGATGTATTTGGAGGTGACTTGGTGGATAATTATAAGTTAAAGAAGATAGATATAAAAGAAGACTTGATTGCAAGGAAAAAAATAGAGTCCTTTTTCCATTCTATAAAATCTCCTTTTGGTCAAAATTTAAAACGAAGACTTTTAAGGATTTTAAGCAAATGAAGAAATTTATAAAGTCTTTTATACCACCAATAATGCTTTCAATAGTTAAAAAGTATAAAAAACAAACTTGGCAAGGAGATTATAATTCATGGCAAGAATCACAAATGGATTCTACTGGCTATGATGGCGATGAGATATTAAATAAAGTTAAAAACTCACTGTTAAAAGTAAAAAATGGTGAAGCTGTTTATGAGAGAGATAGTATTGTGTTTGATGAGATTCATTATTCATGGTCACTATTGGCTGGTTTGATGCTTGCATATAAAGAGAGGCTGAATGTGCTTGATTTTGGTGGGAGTTTGGGGAGTACCTATTTTCAAAATAAAAAGTTTTTAGATGAACTTGATAATGTTTCATGGAGCATTGTAGAGCAAGAGCATTTTGTAGATGTTGGTAAAAAAGAGTTTGAAGATAATCGGCTTAGATTTTACCATACTGTGGATGAGAGTGTAGCGATACAGCAACCAAATGTTTTGTTGTTGTCTAGTGTTCTTCAGTATTTGGAAAAACCTTATGAGATGTTAGATGAGATATTGGGAAATGATTTTGAGTATATTTTGATTGACAGGACTCCGTTTAGCAGACAACAAAAAGACATCATCAAGATGCAGGTTGTACCTGAGTATATATATAAGGCTAGTTATCCATGTTGGTTTTTTGATGAAGGATATTTTAATAAATATTTTATAGAAAAGGGATATAGACTTATCGAGAGTTTTGATGGAGCAGATGGCAAAAGTCAGGACTATTATTTTAAAGGTATGATTTGGAAAAAAGATGTTTAATGATATAAAAAAGCTCTACAGAAAAGAGCAATTTAACCCTTCTTTTATAGGACTTTTTATCAACCCTTTCTATTTTGCTAGAAAAGGTCTCTATTTGCATGTGTCAGCTTTGATTGTTCATCTCAAAGGTGAATTGTTGGATATAGGCTGTGGCAAAAAGCCTTATGAAAATATCTGTAAGGTGGATAAATATATTGGTTTAGAGATAGATAGTGAAGTAAATAGGAAAAATAAAAAAGCAGACTTCTTTTATGATGGAGATACTATGCCTTTTGAAGATAAAAGCTTTGATAGTCTGATGTCAAATCAAGTATTTGAACATGTATTTAATCCTAATGAATTCTTAAAAGAGATGAATAGAGTGGCAAAGATAGATGCAAAGTTGTTATTGACTGTTCCTTTTGTGTGGGATGAACATGAGCAGCCCTATGATTATGCGAGGTATTCTTCTTTTGGTTTGAAGCATATCTTAAATGAAAATGGATTTGAAGTGATAGAGTATAGAAAAAGTAATAATGGTATAGAAGTGATATTTCAACTTATCAATGCCTATATATATAAAACAACACTTTCAAAAAGTAGATATATCAACTTAGTCAGTATGCTAGTTTTGATGGCTCCTATAAATATGGTTGGAATGATTTTTGCTTTGGTTTTACCTAAAAATGATGATTTGTATTTGGACAATATAGTCCTAGCAAAAAAGGTAAGAGATGTATAACTATTGCACATTGTTTGATAGCAACTACTTGACTAGAGGGCTTACTATGTATGAGTCTTTAAAAAAAAATAGTGATGATTTTCATCTATATATATATGCTTTGGATGATACAAGTTCTGAGCTATTAAAGAGACTTGAGTTGGAAAATGTGAGTGTTGTATCCTTTGGTGAACTTGAAGATGCAGAGTTACTAGCTATCAAACCCACTAGAAGTGCTGGAGAGTATTGTTGGACATGTACACCCTCTACTATAATGTATAGTATAGAAAAGTTTGGACTAGATAGTTGTACTTATCTTGATGCTGATTTGTACTTCTACTCAAACCCTGATGTTTTGATAGAGGAGATGGGCAATAAATCTGTTTTAATTACAGAGCATAGATATACACCAGAGTATGA
>DQTU01000045.1 GCA_015662615.1 Campylobacterales bacterium
AGTTTTTGTGATAGTTATCTTAGGCGTGTTAGCATCCATAGCAGTATCAAAGATGGCAGTCACGCGTGATGATGCCATGATAGTCAAAGGTAAGTCCCAAGTAAGTGCTATTCGTTCAGCCATCACACTTCAAAGAAGTATGAAGATGATGAGTGGGAAAGGAGCAAATCCTACGCATTTAGATGCATTAAGTGATGCGCAGCATTTAACTGGAAATTTGTTTGATTATGATACTAATAGTAGTACGCTTGCAGCAAACAATGTCAATAAACTTTTAGATTATCCTATCGCGGCAAAAGATGCAAATGGTCATTGGGTAAAAACTTCTGCAGATAAATATATCTTTAAAGTGATGAATGTAGATGTTAACTTTACCTATACTTCATCAAATGGTAGTTTTGACTGTACACATGGAACAGACACGCCAGCTAAAAAATACTGCAAAGCTTTAACCGAATAATCTCTACAACTAAAAGCTTTCACTTTGAAGAGTGGAAGTGGCTTCTCTTTTGACATTGGTCATAATCTGTTTGGTATATGTTATCTATGAAGCGAAAGGAAGCTTTTAAAAACTAAAAACTTATAGTATAATGTGCAAAACAAGGGCGAAGGTGAGGATATGGGTGCATTGAAAGAGGAAGAACTTCCGTACTATGTGTATGAAGATTATCAAAACTGGGAGGGTGATTGGGAGTTGATTTATGGATTGGCTTATGCGATGGCACCGGCTCCTATGATAAAGCATCAGTCTATCAGTAACAATATAGCTTATGAGCTAAAAGTGGCATTGCAAGATTGTAAAGTGTGTCAAGCTTTGTTGCCTGTGGATTGGAAGATAGCAGAGGATACTGTAGTCCAACCAGACAATAGCGTGATATGCCACGAACCCACACATCAAGCATACATCACAAAAGCCCCAAAAATCATCTTTGAAGTCCTCTCAAAAAGCACAGAAAAAAAAGACAAAGGGCTGAAATACAAGCTATATGAAGAGGCAAAAGTAAGCTACTACTGTATCATAGACCCCGAAGTTAGCAACGCCAAAGTCTATGAACTCCAAGATGAAAAATATGTCAATATATGTGACGCCAAAGATGCCGTGGTAGAGTTTAAGCTTGATGAGTGTGAGGGAAAGATAGAGTTTGATTTTTCTAAGATTTGGAGTTAGGGTATGGTTTTTATGTGTGACACAAAAGTAAAGGATAAATTATGCAAATAGAATTAAAGATACATGATGCTAAAGCTGGGTTTTTCTTGGAGTATTTACAGTCATTTAAATCCGATATCATAGAGAGTATCGTGATTAAAGATGAACCTCCTTTTTTGATTGATGATGTGGTAGAGGTAAGAAGAAGAGTTTTAGATGCAGAAAAAAGAGCTGACTTTACACCTCATGATGAGTTTTGGGATGAGATGCTAGAGGGATGATGCAAATTGTTTATGAAAAACAGTTTAAAAAGGCACTTGCAGATATAAGTCATTTTATAGCATTAGACAAAGTAGATGCTGCTAAGAATTTTAAAAAAAAATTAAAACAATCTTTAGAATATCTTAAAGAAAATCCCAAGATGTATAAGCAGTCGTCTTATTTTAAAGATGAAAACTATAGAGATATGACTTTTAAAGGTTATACCATCATCTATAAACTTGAAGAAGATACTATCAAAGTGCTTGATATCTTTAAGTGGATTGATAGATAATTGCACTACTACCACATAAGCCTACTAGGCTCGCCCTTAGCCCCACTCACTTACCAAAGCACAGAATCTATCATGATAGGCACGCTAGTAGAAGTAAAACTTAGAAACAGAGTCGTCAAAGGCTTTGTGCTTTCACCTTGCGAAAAGCCTTCGTTTAACTGTGAAAATATCGACAATATATCAGAAACATTTTATCATGATAAAACGGTGAAAATCATCAAGTTTTTATCGCAGTATTACTCCTGTTCGCTGGGGGATGCTGGAAATCTTTTTACGCCTTTTTGTAAAAATGAGCCTAAGAAACAATCTATCATGATAGATATAACGCTAAGTAAAGCCCAACAAGAAGCCTATGACTTTATCATGAGTGAAAAAACTTCACTTCTTTTTGGAGATACGGGTTCTGGTAAAACAGAAATCTACATGAAGCTTTTTGAGACGATGATAAATGAAGGGAAAACGGCGATATTTTTGATGCCTGAGATATCACTCACACCACAAATGCTTTCACGGCTCAAAGAGAAGTTTGGCGACTTGGTGGCTACTTGGCACTCAAAAATCACGAAGAAAAAGAAAGAGGGGATTTTAGAGGGCATACGAAATGGTGAGATAAAAATCATCGCTGGGGCTAGGTCAGCACTG
>DQTU01000078.1 GCA_015662615.1 Campylobacterales bacterium
GTTTTTATCTTTGATTTGGTATTCGAGCTCTTCTGGATTGTCGTAAAGAATTGTGGAGATGGCTTTTTTATCACACATGATAGTGTAGATTTTTTTGCCTTTTTTGATGTTGTTAGCATTGGTAAAGCTAAAAATGAGAGATAGTGTGATCAGTATTTTTAAATACATTTTTGTAGTTCCTTGTTCTGAAAGTATACAAAAAAGATACTATTATTTCATAAGGAGGTAATGTGTTTGCAGGACATTATCTGTCAAGTATCTTTTTTGTATATTTAATAGTATATAGTTACTTTGTTAATTTTTTGTTAAATTTGACGATATGGTATGCAAAGGAGCTTCAAATGGATTTTAAACTAGTACATGAATATACAAAAGATTTAACTATACTTTATGTCGAAGATAATGAGTCTTTAAGAGCAAGTACACAAAATGTATTTAACAATTTTTTTAAAAATGTTGATGTTGCAATAGATGGCGATGATGGTTTAGAGATGTATCTATCCTATCATAAAGAGCAGGGGCAGTATTATGATTTGGTAATTACCGATATCAATATGCCTGTTATGGATGGAGTTGAGATGAGTAAAGAGATTTTATCTCACAACTCTACTCAATCTGTCATATTTATCACAGCGCATAATGAAGCATCTTATCTTCTTGAAGCGATTAAGATGGGAGCATCTGGGTTTTTGATCAAACCTTTAAAGATAGATGAGTTTGCCAATATGCTTTATAAGGTATGTCAAGCGATTAGTGATAGAAAAATGGTGCAACAGCATTATGCTCAACTTGAAGAGATGGCAATACAGATGCAAGAGCAAAATGAGGAGCTTCAAAAGAAAAATGAGGAGCTTGAAAAATCTCTCAGGGTTTTAGATACAATGGTTTATAAAGAACAGCACACCAAAGTAGAGCAGACAACTAAATCGGCAACTAGTTCAACTGAAAATGATATAGAGAGGCTGCAAGAGCAGATTTCTTTTCTTGTAAAAGATGATTTACCTGAGCTGCAAGAGTTATATATGGAGGTAGATACTTTATTGATAGGTATTATATCAAGTAGAGGGGATAGTGAAATTGTATTAGAAAATTTACCTAAGATCGCAGAACATTTTTCTAGGTTCTCAGCTATTTTACACTACTACTCTTTCTATCATGAGTTAAGCAAAGCAATGAATGAGTTTGCAGAGTTTATTAAAACAGCACCTTTGCCAGAGGAGGAAGAGAAAAAAGTAAATATTTTCCTATTTTTTGAGAGTTTTATATATGTACTTGGAAAATGGCAAAATGATTTGCGTTCATGTAGTGCAGATAAGTTAAATTATTTAGATGCTTCTTTGATTAGTGACATGAGTATGATTGCAAGTTTATGGAATGTGGTAGAAGAGGTTGAAGAGTTAGAATTAGAGTTGTTTTAGAAAAAATAGAAGTATTGGCACAGTAATTGCTGAAGATAAAATATATTTATTTTTAGGAGTTGTTGTGTTGAATTTTGTGCGTATAGAGAAGATTGATCAAGAGTTAAATAGTATTTTTGAATCCCCAGAAATATTATCAGTTGAAAAATATAGAGAATTAAATGTTATCAAAGAGCAGATAGATAAAATTTATATGAAAAATGCTTTTAATCAAGTAGAAGATATCTACAAACAGATAAATGAGATATATAAAAGTGAAAAAACTACCAAGAGTCAGGAGCAGACTCTTGCATCTTTAGAAAACAAGCTAAATCAACTTTTTATAAATAAATCAAGAGCTGATATTGCATTTGAAGATGAGCAATTATTGGAAGTTTTAAATGCAAAAATTGATGCTTTATATGAGATGAAAGAACCAACAATAGAAGAGATAGAAAAAGCAGAAATACTTCTTGATGAGAAAGAGACTCGATATGCTTCAATTTTTATGAAACAAGGACAACCTCAAACTTATTTATGCTAGCATCTGCCAATGAATAATATAGGTTTTAAAATAGTTGATAAAAATGAAGATATTGTTATAGAGATCCTAAAAGAGGCACAGCTTAAAAATTGTCCTGTTGAGATGGGGCTTTATGGCGAGAGTCAAAGAGTTAGAACGTTTTGTGCAAAATTAGATATTCCGCTAAATATACATTTTAATCACATTGTTTATACACTCTCCGAACTAGACAAATACAAAGATTTGTTTTTTGAAGAAATTAAAATTGCAAAGGCCATCGGTGCAAATTATGGCATACATCACATGGCAAAATATCCTATGACTGGACAATCTGGATACCAAAGTATACTTATAAAAGAAGTTCTTAATCGTATGCTTCGTGTTGAAGCATTAGCACAAGAAGCTGATTTTGAAGTATATATCGAAAACACATTTGAATCTATCTCTTTTTATCGAAAAGTTTTTTTAGGGTTAAGAGAGAAACAAACCAAAAAACTTAATTTTTGCTTTGATATCGGTCATGCAAAAGTCTGGAGTGGAGATGCCTTTAGGAGTTGGCTGGAGTTTTTAACTGAGCTAAAATCACTTGGATTTAAACTCCATTTTCATTTACATGCCAACCGCGGGCTCATTGATGAACATCTTTCACCAATGGAAGCGAACGATATGGGTTTTGATGGAAATGATGGTGTTTTTTCAGATTTGACTAATGAGGAAATGTATCGTGAAATCTTTGATAAATTTCCAGATGAGAGGAAAATTTTTGAAGTGAAACCATTGTTAGCTGTGGAGAATCAAAATCACATATTAAGTATCTTGTAAAATTATCATGATTGATGTATAATCCACTTACTTACAGTTATAAAGGAAAATTATGGGTTTAGTTGATTTATTATTACAAAGTGGTGGCGGAGATCTTTTGGGTCAAATCGCTAAAAAGGCAAATACAGATAAAAGTGGTGCGGAAAATCTTTTGAAAAACCTTGGTTCTGCGATGTTTGGACAGGTTAAAGGTAGAGTAGAGAGTAGTAAGCATGACTCTTCTAGGTTAGAAGATTTGATTAATGATAGTAAATATGCAGATATGTTAGATAATCCATCAAGACATTATAACGATAGAAAAATGCAAGATAATGGAAATGATCTTTTAGGTTATATTACTGGTAGTCGTGAGGGGAGCCGTGAAGTTGCATCACAAGTTTCTAAAAAGACAGGTTTTGATATATCGATTATCAAAAATTTGCTTCCGATGCTTGCTCCATTAATTATTGGTAGTCTTGGTAAGGGTATGTTTGGTGGAGGTAGTGGTTCTTCTTTAGCGCCGTCAAATAATTCAGGTGGTGGACTTATGGGTATGCTTGATTTTGA
>DQTU01000343.1 GCA_015662615.1 Campylobacterales bacterium
ACATAAGCTCCTATCATGCCAACTGCAAAACCAAATATAAGACCTTTAAAGACACCAGTCAAGATATCACTAAGTTTCAGATACATGTTTATCGTATTAAGATATGCCGTTTCATTTATACCCAAAGCATATACAGATATAAGATATGCACTAAGGTTTCCTAAAAAAACAAACAGCACTACTAAAAGAGGAAGTGAGAGTGTTGTGGCAAATATACGAGGTATGAGAAGATATTTTTTAGAGTCAACGGCTAATGTATCTAAGGCATCTATCTGTTCGGTTACTCTCATAGTTCCTAGTTCTGCTGCCATGGCACTTATGGCTCGTGAAGTTATCATAAGCCCTGCAAAAACTGGACCCAATTCTCTAGCTAGTGATATAAATATAGGATAACCCATCATATTTTGTGCACCAAATTGGTGAAATGCCTGATAAAGTTGTACGGCTGATACAAGTCCTGTAAAAACTCCAGTAAGTGTTATCAGCCCAATAGAACCAATACCAACTACTTCCATCTGCTTAAAAATCTCTTTTATTCTAAGAGGGGATTTAAAGTAAAGTGGTAAAAGCTTAAATTGGAACATCCAAAAATGTCCAAATCCACTGAAAAGGTTAGCAAAATTTAAAGCTCTTTTACCGATAAAAGCAAAAAATTGTTCAAAAACACCCATCTTTGTTATATTTTTCCTCATATTTGCACCTTTATAGACAAAAATATATAACTTTTCTAAAAAAACTAAACTTTTTCTCAAACGGTACGATATTGTTTATAAGTTAGAAAAAATATAATAACGAAAGAAAGGAAAATCATGGCTGAAGCAGTAGAAAACACAGAAGTTGAAGTTGAGAAAAAAGGCGGTTCAAATGTACTGTTGATAGTAGTAGCATCTGTTCTATTTTTAATTCTTATTGGTGGTGGCGTGGCTGGGTATTTACTCTTAAATGAAGATTCAGGAGTAATAGAAGATGCAAACAAAGCAGTACAAACACAAGCAGTAGCAGCAAAAAAGTCTACTACAAATTCCACTAGAGGAACAAACTATGCTGAAATTGGGCAAATGTATCCTATGGAGCAGTTTGTCGTAAACTTATATAGTGAGGGTGGGGCAAGGTATCTCAAAACTACACTAAACCTAGAGCTAGCAAGTGAAGAGTTAGCGATGGAACTTGATGCTAAAAAACCAATTGTGAGAAATATCATCATATCTGCTTTATCAGCTAAGACTTATGAGGAAATTAGTACGATTAAAGGAAAAGAAAACCTAAAGGATGAGATTGTGTTAAATATCAATGAAGTTGTAACAGACGGCAAGGTAAACAACTTATTCTTTACAGACTTTGTAATTCAATGATCGGGATTGATATCGTATCGCTCCCACGGTTTGAAAAGTTTTTAGAAAAATTCCCCGACAAGGCACTACAGAGATTTCTAAACCCCGACGAAATCTCTCTTGTCAAAACCCCACAAAACGCAGCAGGATTATTTGCGGCCAAAGAGGCTATCTCAAAAGCATTAGGCACTGGTATCTCCAAAGAGTGTTCGTTTAAAGATATCGTCATCCATAAAGATGCGAAGAATGCCCCCTACTTTACACTAACAAAACATATCATAGAAAAGTATACTATAACAGACTGTGCACTCTCTATCACGCATGATGGTGGTTTTGCTATCGCAGTTGCACATATTGAGTCAAAGCAAAAAAATAAAAATCCATTGTGTCACTAAACTACACACTCATTTATCTCATCAGCTTAACTTAAAATATGTTTTTTTCAATAGTTTTAATTTACAATTTTAGAGTTAAAAACCACATCTAAATCAACTCAAAATCCGTAATAGTAGTGCCTTAAATGACGATATAGTTATATGAGACATAAAGTCCCAGAAATACTAAAAAGGAAAGAGATACACAATGTTTATGATTATGGGTACATTTGCAGCCGTCGTATTTATGCTAATTATTGGTTTCATCGGTGAAACTATCGGTGGCATGTTCTCTACATCTGAAGAGTCAGAATCTTCAATGAGCGAAGAGAGTTATTCAGAATACGCTACTGCAAAATAGACACAATATAGAAGTTTTATAAAAAAATGCTTCTATATTGCACACTTAAAAAAAATTAAACAAATCTCCTTACAATAATTCAATATTTTTATTTTTATTTAAGATTAATTAAATATACTTGATTTTGAAAACAGAAAGGAGTCACTATGAAATTACTTACAAGAGTAGCAATACCATTCTATTTTGGAGCAACTGTAATACTCTTAGGAGCTGGAGCAGTAGTAGAGTTTATCAAAGCGTACTATCCAATTGTTAAAAGTACTATGATATCTTTTATTCAAAAAACTTACAAATCGTATAATAGTTCACGATCAACCAATCAATACGGCAGACTACCTGCAGTATAAGATTAACCTGCAAAAACTTTGCAGGTTAATCTCTTTCACTTAAAATTTGATCTAGCGTTTCAAATACCCCATTACTTCCCTTTTCCATCTCTTTAAAACCAACCATTAATTCATCATAATCAAGTTCTGGCTCTTTAATCGCCTCAAAAATCTTATGCGTAGCATTATGCACAACCGCATGCGGAGCTTCAAGGAGTTTGAAACTTGGAGTATCTTTGAAAAATTCAAATCCATCCCCTTCTTCATACCACTGCCCCAAACGGCAATTATGGTGACTGACAAAAGCAAACTGCTCTTTTTGTGTGATACCAGAGAGATAAGTATTTATTTTCCAGATGACATGGTCAACCTTTGCCAAAGTCATAAATATACAATCATTTGTATGTTGACTGAAATGTAGCGTCTCATACATCAGCCCAGTATTGTTTTCTAATATAGTTCGTAATTCATTTACTGAATTATTAGAGCTATTTACACTTTCTAGAACTTGAGTAAATTGTCCCGTCACAGTCATAACATCCTGTTTCATAGATTGTAAGGATATATTGATTTCTGAAACTGCCTTATCCGTTTGATCTGCCAGTTTTCTTACTTCATCTGCAACAACTGCAAAACCTCGTCCATGTTCTCCAGCTCGTGCTGCTTCAATTGCTGCGTTTAGAGCAAGTAAATTGGTCTGATCTGAGATATCTTTGATCATTGATAGTACACCACTAACATCATCTGCTCGTGATGAAAGTGCTTCTATCGTTGACATTGAGTCAGCCGAAATTACCGATAATGATTCAAGTGTATTTGAAATTTGACCTGTCTGTTCATTGGTATTTGAAATCGTTTCAAGCAGACATGTAAGTTTTGCATTTCCATCTTTGGAATATGAAACCGACTCCGCCATATTTTTTTGAATATCTAACAAATTTTTCTTTAGCTGTTCATTTTGATACTCCATCATACCGCGAGGTTTGTAGTCATTTTTCTCTCGTAAACTATTTTGTGATTGCAATAATTGAGCTTGAAGCAATTCATTCTCTTTCTTTAAAGTGAGATTCTCTTCTGTCAAGCGCTCAATTTGCTCTGCATCTGCACGGCTTTTAAATAGTGTCATTAATGTACTCCCTATAGAATTTAAGTATAAATCGGCATTTAAAGAAATAAATTTATATAATGAAACTATGTTTATAAAAAAGAGTATTAAGATTATTTTACTTCTATTTGCTTCTATAATGATTTATATTATATTCTCTTTTATTCTTTTGTTATTTCCTTCCCAAAAACTATGTACTAATGAGACAAAAACAATCTATATCTACCATGACACAGCACATACTGAGATTATGATTCCCGTACACTATTTTAAAGATGAGTATCAAAAGCGATTTCCAAATCTTTTAAAAGGTCAAAATTATGGCTATCTTGCTTTTAGCTATGGAGATAAAGAGTTTATGATGAAAGTGCCTACATGGAGTGATGTGAAGCTAGGAATTACCCTAAAATCACTATTTACCAACACCCCTGGACTTCTTCGTGTTGGGCATTATGGGGGCATAAACAAAGAAGACTCTGTTAAAATTACCCTCTCAAAACTTTGCCTTGAAAAATTACAAAAAAGCATTTTAAACTCCTTTTCAGAGAAAAATAACAAATTTCAAAGATATTTTGACCACTACAAACACCCAAAAGTGTTCTATTTTCAAGCCAAAAAAAGCTACAATCTTTTTAATACTTGTAACACATGGACAGGAGATAGGTTAAGAGATGCTGGATTAAAAGTTTCTTATCACACCCCTTTTGCACAGCAAGTTATCTATCCCTATCAATAAAGGATTTCCCATCACTTTTACACTCGTACATCTCATTCATATCTTCGCAGTTTTCATCTACGGTGGTTTTCTAATTACAGACAATCTTTTTATGGCAAAAATGAAACGGACCCTCTCTGATGAAGAACATGCTAAAGCTAGAGAAGCCATCATGATGCATGTGAGAAAAGTCGTCCCTTATGCACTTTTAGTAGCTGTTGCTACCGGAGTCTATATGTTTTTTCAAGTTTTTGGAACAATTGGAGAAGATGGATTAAGCAATTTTCAAATTTTACTCTCCATAAAAGCATTTTTAGGATTATGGCTAGGTCTTCGTGGAGGAATGCAACTGTTTTTCAAAATTAACCCTTGGCTGTTTAAAAGTCATCTCTTTCCATTTGGGTTAGTAATCATTATAATCTTTTTATCACAACTAATGTGGGAATTTTAAAGTAATTTTTCAGTAAAATCCAAGTAAAAAATATAGGCTTTTTGTACATCTTGTGAAGAAGATATACAAAAAGCCTAAATGGATAATTTAATGTCAGAAAATTGCAAAAAAGCTTATATCACAACTCCTATATATTATGTAAACGATGTACCTCACATCGGTCATGCCTATACAACTATCATAGCAGATACACTCGCTCGTTATTCAAGGCTCATAGGTCTTGACACTATGTTTCTCACAGGAACCGATGAACATGGACAGAAGATAGAAGAAGCTGCAAAAAGCAGAGGCAGAAGTCCCAAAGAGTACGCAGATGAAATTAGTGGAAAATTCAAATCACTTTGGGATGAGTTTGATATCTCTTACGATAAATTTATCAGAACCACCGATGAAGACCACAAATTAGGCGTTCATAAAGCATTTGAAACCATGCATGCAAAAGGTGACATCTACAAAGATAATTATGAAGGGTTTTACTGTGTTTCTTGCGAAACCTTTTTCACAAAAATCCAATTGGTAGATGATGAGTTTTGCCCTGATTGTGGAAAACCGACAAGCATCGTAAAAGAGGAGAGTTACTTTTTTAAACTCTCAAAGTATGAAGAGAGACTACTTCAATGGTATACAGATGATGAGAAATGTATTTTGCCAAAAGCAAAGAAAAACGAAGTGATTAACTTTGTAAAACAAGGATTACATGACCTCTCAATCACACGAACAAGTTTTGACTGGGGTGTCAAACTTCCTGAAAAGATGAATGACCCAAAACATGTCATGTATGTTTGGATGGATGCCTTAATGAACTATATCACAGCCCTTGGATATGGCAAAGATGATGCAAACATGGAGTATTGGAATGGTACAACAGTGCATCTTGTGGGAAAAGATATCTTAAGATTCCATGCAATTTATTGGCCTGCATTTTTAATGAGTCTTGATTTACCACTTCCTCGTCACATCGGAGCACATGGCTGGTGGACAAGAGACGGCGAAAAGATGAGCAAATCAAAAGGAAATGTTGTAGATCCAAGAGAAGTTGCAAATGCTTATGGTTTGGAAAATTTCCGATATTTTCTTCTTCGTGAAGTCCCATTTGGACAAGATGGAGATTTTAGCCAAAAAGCACTCATTGATAGAATCAACTCTGACCTTGGAAATGACCTTGGAAATCTTATGAACCGTATCATTGGAATGAGTGGAAAATACAGCAACCTTGTCATCGACTCAACAAATGTGATGAAATACCATGAAAAAGAGATAAAAGATGCCGAAGCGATTATTGATACTCTTGAACCTTTCATCTTTGAACTACAACTCAACAGGTTTCTTGAAGAGCTTTGGAAAGTTTTAACCATCGCAAACCAATCCATCACAGCTTATGAGCCATGGGCAAAGATAAAAGAGGGAAAAGAAGAAGAAGCAATGGCACTGGTTGCACTTGTCGCAAATCTTTTAGCAAAAGTCTCTGTCATGTTAAGTTCTGTCATGCCAAAAACTTGTGCAAGTATCTCAGATGCTCTAGGATTTGAAATCACACCTGAAAATTTCAACACCATTATCAAAGATAAAAAACTTCTTGAAACTTTTACCATTAAAAAACTTCCTGCACTGTTCCCAAGAATCGAACACGAAGAGTTAGAATCACCAGAGCCGAAAGTAGCCTCTAAAAAAGAGAAAAAAGCTGAAGGCATCATCACAATCGACCAATTTTTTGAGACAAAGATAAAAATTGCAACGATTTTAGAAGCAGAAGAAGTACCTAAAAGCGACCGTCTCCTAAAACTAAAAGTTGATGTTGGCGAAAATGAGCCACGACAAGTTATCGCTGGAATCAAAGAGTTTTACACCGCTGAAAGTCTTGCAGGAACACAAGCATGTTTAGTGGCAAACCTCAAACCTGCAAAAATCATGGGACTGCTTTCTGAGGGAATGTTATTGGCAGCCAAAGATAAAGAGGGCTTATCACTCATCCGTCCAGAATCGCCAAAGAGGAGCGGTACAAAAGTCGGATGACCTTTGTAAACTTTGGCAGGCTCACAGGAGCTAAACTTTTAAATGAGCCTTCTATCTCCTCTTTTGAAAAGATCGAAACCAACGCAAAAAAGATAAAAAGAGGAGATCTTTTTATTGGAGACTCAAAAGAAGATATTGCGTTAGCACTTGAGCTTGAAGCTTATGGCATTGTAAGTACCTCTAAACTTGAAATAATTGATGACGAGATAGCATGGTTTAGTGCGGATTCAATTGATGGCGTTTTAATTCGGCTTTTGAGATTTAAGCTTACAAAGATAAAGTTTCATTTTATTTATCTACCTCATATTGAGATTGAACTTATCAAAACTATTTCAAATAAAGAGAATATGGTTTTTTTAGATACAGATGAAAAAAATAGTTATGAAAAAATTATTAATGCTGATGCACAAAGTATGATTTTCAGCTCAGATAAAGTATTTTTGAATCAAATATATCCAGACTTTAAAAGCTTACGCCCCCTTAAAAAGCCAATATTTCAAAGAAATAACAAATCACTTTTTTTGAGTAACTTTTTCTATCAAGGAGAAATTTTTACAGATATCAAAATATCTCCTCTGCTATTAGAGTATTTAGAAAATGTAGTAACTTTTTTAGAACAGGCACATATCTCTTATGAGATACAAAAGTGTACTTACGGCTCACATTTCCATCCTATTTTTGTAAATCAAAAACTGCTAATTAGACCATTTGGAAAAAGTGAACAAGTACTCATTTGTGAATCTGATAAAGCCCTAATAGATAAAATAGTTGCTTATATAAAAGCAGAAGCACCATGGGCAAAAACCCTTTTTATTGAATCCTCAGAGTTAGAGAGCCTTAAAAATATTGAATTTAATTTTGCTATAATAGCTAGTGAATATGATAAACTCGTAGAAGCGTTAGAAAAAAATGAAAAAAGAGAGAATACCCTGCTTTTTTAATAGGAATCAACATGGAAAATAGAAGAAATTTTATCAAAAAAGCAGTTATTGTTGGTGCAGGTAGCGTATTGACTTCTGGTTGTGGAGATAGCAAACCACCCTCAAAATCAGTAAACATCAATAAAAACAAAAAAATCAGAATCAAACTCGCCACAAGCTGGCCTTCAAACTTTCCTATCATGGGAGAGGGAATCGAAAGATTTGCACAAAGGGTCAACACTATCAGCGGTGGCAGTATCAAAATCAAAGTCCATCCTAAAAATGTTCTTGTACCTGCTTTTGGAGTTTTTGATGCTACAAGTATCGGAGCTATTGATGCTTATCACTCAGCGTCGTATTATTACAAAGGAAAAAACGAAGCTTTTAATCTTTTTACTGGTTTTCCATTTGGATTTACAGCCACGGAGATGAACGCGTGGCTTGATTTTGGTGGAGGTATGGAGCTTTGGCGTGAGCTTTATGACAGACACAACCTTTTTCCTTTTAAAGGTGGAAACACAGATATTCAGATGGGTGGTTGGTTTAAAAAAGAGATTAAGAGTGTTGAAGATTTAAAAGGTCTAAAGATGCGAATCCCTGGACTTGGTGGAGAAGTTTTTGCAAAACTTGGAGTGAAACCTATCCAACTCCCTGCTGGAGAAATTTTCATCTCGCTTGAACGAAACATGTTAGATGCAACCGAATGGCTTGGACCCTCACTCGATATAAAGATGGGATTTGCCAAAGCTGCTAAAAATTATTATACAGGCTGGCATGAACCAGGAAGCATGTTAAGTTTAGTCTTTAACAAAAAGAAATTTAATAAATTCTCAGATGAACAGAAGATGATGATAGAGATGGCATCGGAAGAGATGAATGCTCACATGGCAAGTGAATTTCAGCATGCCAATTCAAAAGCCTTAACAGAGATTAAAAAATCAGATGTCACCATACGGAGTTTTCCAAAACCTATCATGGAAGCTGCAAAAGCTGCAATGCTTGAAGTGGCACGAGAAAAAAGTGCAAAAAGTGAAGACTTCAAAAAAGTATGGGAAAGTGCACAAGCATTTTTAAAAGAAAACAGAGAATGGAGTGATATCGGAATGAACGCATATCTCAAAGTAAGATGAAAAAGATTTTAGGTTGGGCAAAAGAGCTCTTTATCTCGGCAATTATCATTGTTATTATTTTAAATATTGTCAGTTTTCTAAAAAAACCAGAACTAGCATCAGATACCCTGCCCCAGTTTGAACTCGTCAGCACAACCCAAAAACACATCTCTGCACAACAATACACGGGTAAACCACTACTGATACACTTTTGGGCAACATGGTGTCCTGCATGCAAACTAGAGGCTTCAAATATTGAAAAGCTTTCTAAAGAGTATCAAGTGATTACCATTGCTGTAAACTCTGGAAGTGATGATGAAATAAACCTATTTTTAGATGAACACAAATTGAGTTACGATGTTATCAATGACAATGAGGGAAAATTTGCTACAAAGTTTTCTATCTCTTCATTTCCAACCACTTTTATCTATGATACAGAGGGAGAAATTAAATTTTCAGAGGTGGGATATACTTCTACTTTGGGATTAAAATTAAGAATGTGGCTGGCTGACTAATTAATTTTCAATTCGATCCAAATACTCATGAAGCTCAGATATAATTTGATCCCTATACTTTTTTGGTTCACAAACTTCAATATCTGGTAGCCATGATTTAATAATATTATCAATATCTTCATCATGACTTACCTCAAAAGAGATTTTTAAATCACCATTATCAAACTCTTCTAATATCTTTTGTGATTGCAAAAATTTTCTTCGTTTAAAATAGTATTATAATACCCCAAGAAAATCAGACAGAAAAATCTAATTTCTTATTCCCAAAAAGCTAAAATAAAAGAAGCTAAATAAAAAGGGTGAAAAATGA
>DQTU01000112.1 GCA_015662615.1 Campylobacterales bacterium
AAAGCTTTTTTATAGGTATCGATAGTGGTAAGTTTACCAGCAATAATTAACGTGCTTAAAAGTGCTAATGTAAGTGTGATTTTTTTCATTACTTTTCTCCTTATTCATTTGGTGGATTTCTATTGTAGCAAATCTATTGTGTAATTTTTGTGTATTTTATAAGAAGTCTATTTAATAAATTTCAAAATGAAATATTTTTTTACCTTTTACAAGTTTTTTGCTAAGATGCACAGATTAAAGGACAGTAGTGAAAAAATTAGAAGTTTTAGAGAAAGTATTTGGACATAATTCATTTCGTACCTTTCAAGAAGAGGCGGTTGATGCGATAGTTGATGGTAAAGATCTGTTGATGATTTTACCTACTGGTGGGGGAAAGTCACTCTGTTATCAGTTGCCTTCATTGTTGATGGATGGTGTGACTGTTGTTGTTTCGCCACTTATCGCACTCATGCAAGACCAAGTGCGTGGTTTGAGTGAAAATGGTATAGAGGCTAGGACTATAAACTCTGATATGAGTGAAGAGGAGCGACAAGTAGTTTTTATGGAGCTTAAAAGAGGGGTTGTAAAACTTCTCTATGTTGCCCCAGAGCGGTTAAGCAGTATGAATTTTATAGAGTTTCTGACTACTTTAAAAATCAACTTTTTTGTCATAGATGAAGCCCATTGTGTGAGTGAGTGGGGACATGAGTTTCGAGCTGATTATCGAAAGCTTGGTCTGCTAAAAGAGTATTTTCCAAACTGTCCAATTTCTGCTTTTACAGCCACAGCCACTCCAAAAGTTGCAGAAGATATACAAAAAGCTCTAAGACTTGAAAACCCTGTTTCCCTTCGAGGTAGTGTGTTTCGTGACAATTTAAAGATTTATAGCGAAAAACGAATCTCAAGCGGAAGAACCCAACTCATAAATTTTTTAAATGCTCATAAAAATGAAGCGGGAATAGTTTATACCTTTACAAGAAAAGAGGCAGAACAAACAGCAGCATTTTTACAATCCAAAAACTTTTCAGCTCATGCTTACCATGCAAGGATAGATTCAGCTGTAAAAGAGAGAGTTTATAAAGATTTTCTACACGATAGGATAGATATAGTCGTAGCAACCATAGCCTTTGGTATGGGAATTGATAAGAGTAACATCAGGTTTGTAGCCCATACTTCACTACCAAAAACCATAGAAAATTTTTATCAAGAGATAGGACGGGCAGGGCGAGATGGCTTGGATAGTGAAACATTGCTTTTATATACAAAAGGTGATGAGATACAAAAACGAGAGTTGATGAACAGTGTCGATAGTGAAGAGTACAAAGAGGTTCTTTATGGGAAGCTTCAAAAAATGTACCATTTTGCATTGAGTGGTTCATGCAAACATAAGTTACTTGGTGTTTATTTTGGCGATAAGGTGGATGTATGTGAAACCAAGTGTGGAAGTTGTCTAAAAGAGCCAGTCGAGCAGTTAGATATCACAAAAGCAGCACAGCAGTTTCTCTCTGCTATCTACAGAGTAGGGCAAAAGTTTGGACAAAACCAAGTGATAGATATTCTCCGTGGAAGTAAGTCAGAAAAGATTTTAAACTTTAACCATGACAAGCTATCAGTTTATGCCATTGGAAATGATAGAAGCAAAAATGAGTGGGGAATGATTGCTGATAGACTATTTGAGCTAGAGTTGGTAAATGTTGGTGAGCACCGAGCACTTAAATTGGCACAAAAAGCTAAAGATGTTTTAAAAGGCACTTTAAAAGTTTGGATAGATGAAGATAAAATTGGGAAGTTGGCTAAAGTTATCATAGATGAAGAGGATGAAAAAGAGCCTAAAAATGAACTATTTGAGTCATTTAGAACTCTCAGAAGAGAGCTTGCAACGGAAAACAATATACCTGCATATATCGTGTTTAGTGATAAAACACTTGTAGAGTTATCAAAAAAGCTACCTCAAAATAGAGAAGAGATGTTAGATATTCATGGCATTGGCGAAGTGAAGTTTGAGAGGTATGGGGAGAAGTTTTTGAATTTGTCAAAAGAGTTGGCAAGTGAATGATATTTTAGATCTGGAGGATGTATGATAGAAGATTATGACAAGTGGAATAATTTAAAAAAATCACTTTCAGAGAAAAATCCATTTACTGGTTTTAAAAATAGAGATATTTTTTATATGAATATGGGTGAAAACTTAGGTTTTGAACAAAATGGAAAAGGGGAGAATTTTGTCAGACCAGTAATTGTCTTTAAAAAGTTTAATAGAAATATGTTTTTAGGTATTCCCCTATCAAGTCAAGTAAAAGATGGAAGTTACTTTTTTAAATTTGAGTTTGATAAGCGGTCAAAACATGGAGTGGTAGTAAGTAAGAATATTGCTATCTTAGTACAAATGCGACTATATAGCAATAAAAGGCTACTTAACAAAATAGGCGTTATAAATAAAGATAAATTTGAAAAAATGAGTGAAGAGTTAAAAAAGTTAATATTTTAACCTCATCATCTTTTCAGATGATGAGTCGCCCCGAAGGGTAATTGTAAATCCATTATATATTAAAAATGGTTAAAAGTCACTTAAAGTAATATTTTGAAAAGAGAATAGAGGTAACCTTTGAGGACACACATAGTATCTTAAAGTTTATAAGTTCGATGTTTTGGGAGTTCCAATCTAAGTGGTGGCGGGAGACGGAATCGAACCGCCGACACGGTGATTTTCAGTCAACTGCTCTACCGACTG
>DQTU01000339.1 GCA_015662615.1 Campylobacterales bacterium
CCTCTTCATCTATAAAATAATCTTCTCCCTGACAAATAGCATTTTGCGCTTTATCATAACCATAAGCCCAGCCAGCATCCACACCACTGTCACAATCAGAACAATTTGAGTCAAAGCCTATATCATAACCAAAGATATACCCACTTTCCCAACCTTTGTCATAATCACTCTCATCACTAAAAGTTTAATCTATAAAATTTTCCCTTTCCTTGCATACATCCTCTTGCCCATCTTTAAAGCCCGGATAATAACCAGCATCCCAACCATCATCCCAATCTGAAGCAAATCCAAAATTTACTAAACTAACAAACACCAAAACAAATATTTTCATAAACACTTGTGAATCCTTTATATTTTTAAACGGTTAAAGGTTTATTCCTCTCAGCTCTTTCTATTTCATTAAGTTAGAAGCAATAAATATTCTATAAGTAATAATTTGACAAATGGGAGTGTTCTTGATACACTCCACTTATGGCAAATTCAGGCGACAATATCAAAGCACAAAATGCAAATTGGCAATTTAAAGGAGAGATGGTAGAACATTTTGAAGATCATGTTTCAAAATCTGTACCACTCTACTTAGAAGGGCATAAACTCATTGAAAACCTTAGTGATTACTTTATCAAAGATGACTCTTTTTGTTATGAACTAGGAAGTTCTACAGGAACGCTTCTTCAAAAAATCGCAAAAAGAAACGCATTTAGAGATGCTCAATTTATCGGTATTGAAATCGAAGAGGATATGGTTAACAAAGCAAATAGTCTCTATAAATCCCCTAACCTCTCGTTTATAAGTGATGATATCAATAGTGTAACATTTGAAAAGTCAGATATGATTATTGCTTACTACACCATCCAATTTATCCATCCAAAACAGAGACAACAGCTTTTTGATAAAATTTATAAGTCACTTAATTGGGGAGGCGCTTTTATACTGTATGAAAAAGTGCGTGCAAATGATGCTAGGTTTCAAGATATCATGACCAATTTATATACGGAGTATAAATTGGATAAGGGGTATAGTGCAGATGAAATTATCAGTAAAACAAAAAGTCTTAAAGGTGTGCTTGAACCATTTTCAACTGAAGGGAATTTAGACCTTTTAAAAAGAGCTGGCTTTGTGGATATCATGTCTATTCAAAAATATATGAATTTTGAAGGCTTTTTAGCGATCAAGTAACTTTATAGTAATGAACCCTAGCACCACTTGCATGTTCTGTTTTATCTAAAAGCGTAAAATAGTGATCAAGTACTTCACATGAAGGATTACCATAAATGATATAAACGTCATTTTTAAAATCCTCTTTTAGCGAAACAATATTTTGTGCCACTTTTTCCATCACTACCGCATCAAAAGGGTTAAAAAGATAGATAACTGAAATATCTAGTGGAGGTAGATAAGTGGTGGCATCTTGATAAAAAGAGTCTACATGGTTTAGCCCCAATCTTTTGATGTTGAGCTCTGCTACATCATGTAGCTCTTTTGCAAACTCAATTCCTATACTTTGGTTAAAGCCACTATTTCGAGCTTGGATGATCGCCCCGCCCTTTCCGCTGCCATAATCTAAAAAGATATTTTTCTCTATTTTCTCTCCTGCTATCTTCTCTAAATCCTCAAAAACTTTTTTGAAAAAATCTTTGGAGGTTGA
>DQTU01000107.1 GCA_015662615.1 Campylobacterales bacterium
GTATTTGCTTTTGGGTTAACCGCACTTTTGTTGGTAGTTGCTGTAGTTAATCATGGTAAATTTATAGCTGCTCCTCAAAACAATATCTTTTATAAACTAGGTGAAGCAGAATATATCATGCTCTTATTTCATGGACCGATACTTTCGATTGTAGATTATAATTTTGCCGTAAAAGCGAGCTATGGATGGGCTGTGAGTTTGGCTACGATATTTCTTATCTTAGTGCTTAGCTACCTTATCAGAACAAGGATGGAAGAACCACTGCTAACATTTGTAAATAGAAGACTTTTAGGCAAGGAATAAGACAAAAATAGGTTTATTAATAAGTCCCTTATCTTAAATATTTTATAATGCAACTCTAAATAATTATAATTATTAAAATCAAGGAGCATGAATTGAGTACAAAGGCATTAATCGAAAGTTATCAGGAATTTAAAAGTAACTATGCACAAGATAAATCAGATCTTTTAATAGATCTTGTAGAAAATGGGCAACATCCAAAAACACTTTTTATCACATGTAGTGATTCACGAGTTGCACCAAACTTTATAACAAATACAGGACCTGGGGATCTTTTTATCGCTAGAAATATCGGTAACTTTGTACCACCATTTGATCCAAACTCTGAAGCTTCAGCTACTCCAGCAGCTATCGAGTATGCAGTTTCAGCTCTGAATGTTGAAAATATCATCGTTTGTGGACATACTGAATGTGGTGCTTGTAAAAGTCTGCATATGGATATTCCGGAAGATAATATTGAGATGACAAATGTTATAAAATGGCTAAAATTTGCGGATTCTGTAAAAAACAAAGCACTTGCATCTGTAGGAAAAGAAGACCCAAAAGCACTTTATACTGAAACAGAAAAACTCAATATCATAGAACAAATTGAAAATCTTTTAACTTATCCTGCGATAAAGAGAAGAGTGGAAGAGGGAAATCTCTTTGTGCAAGGGTGGTATTATCATCTTCTCGATGGAGATTTAGAGTATTATGACCATGTTGAGGATAAATTTTTACCAATTGAGAAGTCATTGGAGAAACCAGAAACACACTCCTAATTTATAGGAAGTGGAAACTTTAGTTCCACCTGTTCAAAGGTTGGACTAAAGTCATAATTTCCTAAATATTAATACTTTTCGCTAAAATATCACTAAAAAGAGAAATCATGCAGATAACCAAATACAACGCAAGCGGTAATGACTTTGTAATCTTTCATACTTTTTTAAAAAAATCTCGAAATAAGTTGGCAAAAAAACTATGCGATAGGCAAACAGGTATAGGCGCTGATGGACTTATCGTACTCACTCCACACAACTCTTATGACTTTGAATGGGAATTTTATAACGCTGACGGCAGTGATGCTGAAATGTGCGGAAACGGTAGCCGTGCTGTTGCACATTATGCAGTTACTAATGGCTTGTGCAAAAATGAAATGAAGTTTTTAACAGTTGCCGGTGCGATTGAAGCAAGTGTTGAAGGGAACCTAGCAGAGGTAAAACTAACTGAGCCAAAAATCCTAGATAATATTATCGTAGAAGAGGGTTTCAAATGGAAACTTTTTGATACAGGAGTACCTCATCTGGTAACTTTTGTAGATGATTTGAAAGTCTACTCAAAAGATATAGCTAGAGAGATGCGAAACAAATACAATGCAAATGTGAACTTTGCCAAGATAGATACAGAAAACCGAACTATCCATGTGCGAACCTATGAACGTGGTGTAGAAGATGAAACACTGGCGTGTGGTACTGGCATGGCAGCTTGTTTTTATGCAGCGTATTTGGATAAAAATGTTGATGAAGTTACGAAAGTTTATCCGACAAGTCGAGAAGAGTTGACACTTTCTACAAAAGATGGATTTATCTATTTTAAAGGTGCTGTACAAAAGGTGTTTGAAACATCCATAGATGAATAGGGAAATCCTCCGTTTAGCTATTCCGAATATTCTTAGCAATATTTCGGTTCCCCTCCTCTCAACTGTCGATACAGCACTCATGGGACACCAATCCTCTTTACATCTTGCAGCTGTTGGAATTGCTGCAATGATATTTAATCTCATTTACTGGAACTTTGGATTTTTGCGCATGGGTACAACTGGCATGACAGCACAAGCATATGGTGAAAAAAGCAATACAAAACTAACTAATACCTTGGCAAGAGCAGTTTTTTTATCCTTAAGTATTTCCATATTGCTAATCCTTTTTCAAGAGCCTATTATCAGATTTATAGCTTATGCGATGAATATTGACCAGAGCTACTATCCCATGGTAGAAGCCTACTTTGATATCCGTATCTTTGCGGCACCTGCAACACTTGCTCTTTATGTGATGTTTGGTTGGTTCTTTGGTGTACAGAACGCAATTATCCCCCTTATCTTGACCTTGTTTATTAATACGGTAAATATTGTCCTTAGTTACTATTTTGTAAACACGCTAAAGCTTGGCATAGAAGGGGTAGCTTACGGAACTGTGATCGCACAATACTCTGGAGTCATATTGGCATTAGCAATGATCTATCGTTACAAAAATAGATTAACTTCCATCCAAATAGAAATGATTTTAAACAAAACTGAGCTTTTAAAATTTCTAAATATCAACAAAGATATCTTCATCCGCACCGTTGCATTAACCTTTGCCTTTGCCTTTTTTTACGCTCAAAGTGCTAAAGAAGGGGAAATGGCTTTAGCAGTTACAGTTATACTCCTTCAGTTTTTATCATGGATATCATTTGGTATAGATGGTTTTGCCTATGCCGCTGAAAGTTTGGTAGGCAAATATTTTGGTGCAAAAAATTGGGAAAAATTTGAACAAGCCATTCGATACTCATTTTACTGGGGATTTGTATTGGCTTCTTTTTATGCCTTGCTTTACTATTTTGCAGGAGAGTGGTTAGTAGGAATTTATACGGATAAAGCAGATTTGATAGAAGCTACAAAACCTTATCTAGTTTGGACACTCATAATGGGATTTGCAGGAGTTGCTGGATTTGTTTGGGATGGAGTATTTATAGGCATGACAGCTTCAAAAGCGATGCGAGATTCTGTGATGATCTCATTGTTGATATTTATTGGGATATTTTACCTTGTGAAACCATATCACTCTTTGCATCTGTATTGGTTGAGCTTCATATTATTCCTTTTTTTAAGAGGAATAATACAAAGTTGGATGTTTTACAAACACGGTAAAAAACTTATCTAAAAAGTAAACCCTGCACTAATCTCAGGATACCCTCTAGAATCACTACCATCTTGACCATTGTCATAATACTCTTGAACCCAGCCAATACTCATAAAAGAGTTACTTCCAGTTACGATAGCAACACCAACTCTAGCACCATAAACATCATGGTCTTCATAAGGCTCATCTATAAAAGTGTGACGATAAATCACACCAGCATAAGGTTTATAAGTACTCTCTGTCGGCATATAGTATGTCACAGGAATGCTTATCTCATTGATTTTTGGGTCATCCCCAAACCAACCTGTATAACCAGCACCTACTGAAAGATTATCAGTTACAAAATAGTTTGCATTTATTCCTACTACGGTGTAAGTATTTCCATATCCACTACTAGAGCCTACACTAAAACCAAAATTTTTGTCTCCTACTGAAAAGATACCACCGGCATAGATAGTTGAAGCTAAAAGCAAGATTGCTATAATTTTTTTCATAAATTACCCTTTATATTGAATTTAGGGCACCTCTAAAAACCCCTGATACTCATAGCTTTATGAGGATGAGCATATGCAAGGCAGACTGACACAGGACTAACTGGTTAATTCAAGGAAGTCTA
>DQTU01000066.1 GCA_015662615.1 Campylobacterales bacterium
GATCAGGTACTTTAACTTCTGTCGTTCCCCAAGAAAACTCTACATTTGCTTTGACTCCATGAGATGCAAAATAATCACTTGTAAGATTTACAACTTCTGTTGCAATAGTCTTACCTTCCAAATCTTTAGCACATGTATAAGGAGAATCCTCTTTTACCGCAAGTACCCATTTAATCGGTTTAAAACTCTGTTTTGCATAAGTAAGTTCAGCAACTTCGATAACATCAGCACGATTTTCTTTTATCCAATCAAGTCCAGTCAAACCACAATCAATCTGCTCACCTTCAACATATCTAGCCATCTCTTGAGCCCGGATAAGCATACATGATAACTCAGGATCATCTACTGAGGGATAATAGTTTCTCTCTTTGACCTTTATATCGTAACCAGCTTCTTTGAAAATTTTAATTGTTGATTCTTGCAGACTTCCTTTGGGAATTCCTAATTTCAGCACCATTATTGCTCCTATATCTTATTAGTTTCCGCCGTCTGTGCTACGCACATGGACTCTGGTTCCAAACCTAAAAATGACAAACTATTGTCATTTTTTAACGGTTTTCACCTTTAAAAAAGGGCATTATACAGTAAATTGATTGAGTAGTTGTTTGTAGGAGGTTGCGACAAAGAGAAGAATATCCCTTTGTCTAAATTTTTATACTTTTGCTTCTTCTCTTCTTTGTAAATATTCCCATTGTTTATCTACATTTACTTGCCACTCATCCAAGATATGTTTCCACTCTGGTTTAAACAAGTGTTTAAATCTTCCTTGTGCTCCTAAATAATCCTTCACAGGAATTACATTTTTAGGACGATAAGTGATATTTAGCTCTGTTCCATTTATGATTTCATAAAGTGGGAATACTAAAGAATCCGTTGCTAAATCAGAAACTGCAATTGTATCTTTGGGATCAAACTTCCACTCAGTTGTACACGCTGAAATTGCATTTAGATATACTGGACCTTCAGTTGCTAATGCTCTTTGCATTTTTTTCAACATATCTTTCCATTTGTTTGGAGACATTTGTGCAACATATGGAGCACCGTGTGCAGCCATAATTCCAACTAAATCCTTTTTCATCTGCTTCTCACCATAAGAAACTCGTCCAGCAGGAGATGTTGTAGCTGATGAACCGATAGGTGTTGCAGAACTTCTTTGACCACCTGTGTTTGCATAAACTTCATTATCAAGACAAATATATGTAAAGTCATGACCTCTTTCAACTGCGCCACTTAGCCATTGGAAACCAATATCGTAAGTTGAACCATCTCCACCAAAAGCAACAAATTTTACAGGAGCGTCAGGATCTTTAAGTGTCCCTTTTCTCTTTCTTGCTTTATGCATAGCCTCAGCTCCAGAAATTGAAGTCGCAGCATTTTCAAATCCGATATGAATCCATGAAGTATCCCATGAAGTATATGGATAAACCGCCGTTGAAACTTCTAAACAACCTGTGTTTGAAGAGATAACTAAGTTATCATCCGTACAGTTCATCAACTCTCTAACGATGATAGAGTGTGCACAACCTGGACATAAAAGGTGTGCTCCCTCAAATCTATCATTTGCTGTTGATAACTCTTTTAAGTTTTTAATCTTTTTAATAGTACTCATAATTTTTCCCCTATCCTATTCAAAATACTCTAATTTTGGGCCTCTTAGGCTTATAAACTGTTGTATTTTCCCTGTTCTTTTACCAGATTTTGCATTTGCATCTAGCTCTCTATAAATATCTTTAATCGCTTCCACGGTTAAATCTCTACCACCTAAACCATAGATATAGTTTGTGATAAGTGGTCTTGTATCTTCTGCATATAGTGCTGATGCAACTTCATTATAAAGTGCACCAAGAGCTCCACCAGGAGAACTTCTATCCATACATGCTATCGCTTTTGTACCTTTTAGTGCATCTCTAACATTATCAAACGGAAATGGTCTAAAACATCTTGGACTTACAACACCAGCTTTGATACCTTCAGTTTTTCTAATCTCTTCCGCAACCATTTTTGCAGTCTCAACAGTAGTACCAAGTGCTATGATAGCAACTTCAGCATCTTCCATCAAGTAACTTTCAACTCTCTTATACTCACGACCTGTCAACTCTTTGAACTCTTCAAAAACTTTATCGATCACAGGACGAGAATCTAAAATCGCTTTGTGTTGTTTAGCTTTATGCTCATAATGCCAATCTTCTTCAGTCTGTGCACCATAAGTAACAGGCTTTGAGAAGTCTAACATCTCATCAATTGCTAAGTAATCACCTACAAATTTATATGCTGCATCATCCGTTAAAGGATAGATGTTTTGTGCAGTGTGTGAAGTGATAAAACCATCTTGATGTACCATCACAGGCAATCTTACTGACTCATCTTCACCAATTTTAAATGCGATAAGTGTCAAATCGTATGCTTCTTGAGCATTAAATGCATCCAGTTGAAGCCAACCAGAATCACGACCAAGATACATATCTGAGTGATCACCACGAACATTTAGAGGGGAAGCTAATGCTCTATTTACTACATTTAAAACGATAGGAAGTCTCATACCAGATGCTTGATATAAAACCTCAACCATCAAAGCAAGACCTTGTGAAGAAGTCGCAGTTGCAACTCGTCCACCAGCAGCTGCCGCACCGATACAACCACTCATCGCAGCATGTTCACTCTCAACCATGATAAATTCACCATCAACATAACCATCTGATAAGAATTTCGCATACCCTTCAACAATAGGTGTTGATGGAGTAATTGGATAAGCTGCAACAACATCGATTTGAGCTTGTCTCATCGCTTGTGCTGACGCAAAGTTACCATCCCATACTTCTACTTCTTGTATATCCCACTTTTCTGCCATAATTAATCCTCACCCTTTTTCTTTTTTTCAGGCCACTCACTAAGTGCTGCCTCTATCTCTTGTTGTTCGTTGAACATCAATAATGATTTTGGATTTGTAGGACAAACTTCCACACAAATTCCACAACCTTTACAGTGATCAAAATCAATACCAATCATAATCTTATCACGAGAAATGATAGATGTATCTGGACAAAATACCCAGCAATTTTGACAATCTATACATATATCTCTGTTGTAAATTGGTTTAACAATTCGCCAATCAGCAACACTAGCTGTCTGTGAATTTGTCTCAGCATAATCTCTCTCTTCTGCTTTCAAAAAAGAGGCATTTTCAGTAACTCCATTAAAAGAGTTCAGAAGTATTCCTTGATTTACTTCATCCCACCCAAGTAGATCTTCGCTACCTAAAAACTTCGGTTCTTTACTGGACTGGTGTCTTTCGTCGTGTGTCATTTACTCCCCTTTACATCATCATATGCAACTGTAATAGCTTCCATATTTGCATCTATAATTCTCTGTGGAAATTTAGAAAGAACTTTAAGCATCTTCTCTTTAAAGTAATCCAACTCAAACATTCCTGAAACTTTTACTAAAGCCCCAAGCATTGGAGTGTTTGGAATTGCTCGTCCAATCGTATCCATAGAGATCTTCATAGCATCTAAAGTATAAACATCTTTACCTTTTAGCTTTGGAATTGCAGCCACTAACTCTTCAGTTGATAAATGTGTAGTGATGATATATTTTGTATCTTCTCTCTCATTTTCTGTGATGTCAGCCGTATAAGCAAGTGCAGGATCTAAAACCAACACATATTGCGGGTTCATATATTTTGCATGATTGATTATCTGCTTATCATCAATTCTGTTGTAAGCAGTCATCGCTGCTCCCCTTTTTGCAGAGCCATACAATGCAAATGCTTGTACCTCTTTACCCGTAGTAGAGATTACATCCCCTAGACCCTTAGCCGCCGTAACTGCACCTTGTCCAGCACGACTATGCCATCTGATTTCAACCATAAATACCCCTTATCATAAAATTTCTACCAAATTGTTCTATAATTTTAGGTTATTACGGCTTTAGATTAGCTTTAGTTATAGCTTAATAATTTTTTTTATATAAGATACTGCACTTTTTGTATCATTTTGTATAATTTCAGTACATTTTTGGAGTTGTTCATCTGCTCCATAACCACATGTAACACCTACTGATTTAAGTCCTGCATCTTTTGCACTTACCATATCAAGACAAGTATCACCGATCATCCAAATATTTTCTTTATAATGTATATCCATCTGATACAATGCTTTTAATATAGGCTCTGGATGTGGCTTAGGATTTATAACATCTTCTCTACCTATAAGAACTTCAAAATACTCCATAACACCCATATGCTCTAAAAGCTCCCTTGAGTAAGTTCCAGTTTTTGTGGTTACTACACCAAGCCTAGCAAATTTTGAAGCTTCGATAATTGCCTCTTTCGCATCAGGTAAAAAGTGTGTCATAGTTTTTGATCTTTGGCGATAATGAAACTTATACTGATCTACGAAATCCCAAATCTTCTCTTTTTCTACACCTAAATGTTCATACATATAATCAAGCGGATGTCCAATAAGAGATTTTATCTTGTTGTGCTCTGGAGATTGAAGCCCAAAATCTTTATAAGAGTCTTCAAAACATAGAAGAATTGCCTCGGTGGAGTCAAGAAGTGTACCATCTAGGTCAAAAAGTATTGTGGTTTTCAAGGTTTAACCCAGTCAATCACATTATGCATAACACCAATAATTGATTGACTCACATTTTCAATATCCTTACTTACAACTGTAATGCTATTTGGCACATACAAAAAGAGGTAAGGATTATCTTTAACAATCGTTCTATAAATCTCTTTATAAATAACTCCTAACTTTTTCCTATCAATAGTCTTTTCAGCCTTTTTAATCAGATAATCAACTTTATCACTTTTATAACTGACAAAATTAAATCCACCCTTTTTACTCCCCTCACTATGCCAAATACTGTAGGCATCAGGCATCAGTCCTAACGCCCAACCCAAAACTACGGTTTCAAATTTTCTAGGCATTACGACGGTATTTAAAAATGCCTGCCACTCCATAGTTCTAATAGTTGCTTTGATACCTGCTTTTCTCAATTGATGTTGCATTATTTGTGTAGCATAAACACGAGTGGGATTATTTGAGTTAGTTACTATCTCAAATTCAAATGGATTGCTCTCATCGTATCCAGCTTCTTTTAATAGTGCTTTTGCTTTTTTAATATTCTGTGTTGGAGCTTTGATGCTCTCATCATAAGCAAAAGTTTCTGGCATAAAAGGTCCATTACAAATCTGTCCATGACCAAAAAACAGGATATCAACCATCTCTTGTCTATCTATCGCTAGAGAAATTGCCTCTCTTACTTTTGGATTTTGAAACTTTGGATTATTGTGGTTAAAACCAAGATAAGTATAACTATTTGAAATCTTTTCAAAAAAGTTAAACTTCTTTTTAAAATCCTCATCAATTTGTCGCTCTATCTGCAAAGGTGTGAGACCTCCAAGATCAAGTTTGCCCGATTTTAACATCAAAAATTCCGTTGCAGGATCTGGCATAAAATGATATACAATTTTTTTGATATTTGGCTCATGTTCAAAATAAGTTTTATTTGCATTTAAAACAATATCTTTTGAAATTTCAAAACTATCTATTGTGTATTTTCCAGTTCCTATTGGCTTTTGGTTAAAAGCACTTGTCATGATCTCTTCTTCATGTTCAAGTTTATGTTTAGGAACTATACTCATCATCCACGTCTCTAACGCCTTAAAATAAGGCTCTTTATACTTTATCTCGACCGTATGTTTATCGATAACATTAACACTTTTTACATATCTAAACTGACTTGTATAAGGCGTAAAGATCTTTGGCGAATTGATAAGCTCATAGGTAAATTTCACATCTTCAGCACTAAAAGGAACACCATCACTCCACATTACATCACGTCGCAATTTAAAAAGTACCGTTATCTCATCTATGAACTCATAACTCTCAGCAAGTTGGGTTTTAATCTTCCCCTCTTTATCATAGGTTAAAAGTGAAGAAAATATCCAATCACCTATCTCAGAGCTCGCACTATCGGTAGAAATAAGTGGATTTAGTTTACTCGGGCTTGAAGAGATTGAGAGATGCAGGGTTGAAGCTATTAGATCTAATACAAAAATCAAAGTTAAAATTAAATATTTCATAATGGGATTATAATCAACAATATCTTAATATTGAAAACAACTTATGAGGAAACGACTATGAAAAAATTAATACTTTTACTACTTATTATAAATCTAAATATCTTTGCAATGGACAAAGCATCATTTGGGTTAAATATCAACACAGACGATTTAGAAGTTGAGGGAAGAACTTCCTTGGCTTTTACTACCAATGATCCAGTTTATAGAAACTTTTATGTTGATGCAAACTTCATCAATGCAGATGATACACTTTTTGGCTTTGGACTATTTGTGGAAAATTCTCCGATAAATTATCAAAATATTGCATTTTCTATCGGTTTGAGAGCAATTTTTACAGACAATGGAAATGATAGTTTTACCGCTATTCCTATTATGCTTGGTGCAAAAGCAAGAATGTATTTAGGAAATTTACCCAAAAGTAATTTAGGTGTAAAGTTTGCCTATGCACCAAGTCCACTTACATTTCAAGATGCTGATAGCTATTTTGAGTATAGAGTTGAAGTAGATATGAGCATCATTGAAAATGTTAATATATATGTAGGCTATAGAAATATTGATACAAATTATGCAAATAGAGATGTCAATTACAATGACTCTATGTATGTAGGATTTAAATTCGTATTGGATTAAAACATGTTAGAACAGTATATAGAGGCGATTGAAAATAGTAATATCGTCTCTAAAAACTGATATTGATGGCATCATAACCTTTGTCAACGATGAGTTTTGCAAAATCTCTAAATTCTCCAGAGATGAGTTAATCGGTAAAAATCACTTAAACCGATAGACCCCGAAGAATTATTGGAGACAATTTCAGAAATTGTTGAAAAGGATCTATCTGATAATATCATTAAATTAAAAAAGCCTTATCTATTTGATTTAAATAGAAATATCCTCTATAATGGCTCAAAATTAGTTAAACTAACTAAAAAAGAGTTACTTTTTGTAACACTTTTAGTGAAAAACTTAGATAAAATTATCTCAAAAGAGGATATAAAAAAGAACATTTGGAACGATAAAAATACCGATGATACGCTCCTTCGCACCTTAGTAAGGCGAATAAGAGCTAAAACAGATAAAGATTTAGTTGTAAACTTTCCAGCTCTTGGCTATAAAATAAGCAAATCACTATAAATTCCACAATAATTTCACTCTTTTCAGCTTAATTTGTATAAATAAGCTATATAATTGTTTTTATCATGTGATATTTGCGTGACATTCTAAAATTCATAAGGAGGTTTTAATGCAATCACACAATGCATTAGAGTATGACTACACAGTTGCCAAATTGTTTACAATTTCGACAATTGCGTTAGGGCTTGTAGCTATGTTGATTGGAGTTTTGATAGCGTTTGAGCTAGCATTTCCCGATCTAAACCATCTACTTGGAGAGTATGGTACTTTCGGTAGACTAAGACCACTACACACAGATGCGGCAGCTTTTGGTTTCACACTGAGCGGTATTTGGGCATCATGGTATTATTACGGACAGAGAATCCTAAAGGTTTCTATGGCTGAATCACCATTTGTTATGTTAATGGGTAAATTACACTTTTGGCTGTATATGGCTGGTGTTGTAGGAATTGTTGTTTCACTACTAATGGGTATAACAACTTCAAAAGAGTACGCTGAGTTTGAGTGGCCTATTGATATTGCAATTGTTGTAGTATGGCTAATTTTTGGAGCAGGTTTCTTTGGTCTAATTGGTATAAGAAGAGAAAAATATCTTTATATCTCTGTATGGTATATGATAGCTTTCTATGTTGCTATCGCAATGCTTTACCTATTTAACAATATGGAAGTTCCTACATATTTCGCCTCTGGTGGATATGGTGCGTGGTATCACTCAGTATCAATGTATGCTGGAACGAATGATGCGATGGTACAATGGTGGTATGGACATAATGCAGTTGCATTTGTTTTCACAACTCCAATCATTGCAATGATCTATTACTTCCTTCCAAAAGAGTCAGGTCAAGCTGTTTACTCATATAAATTATCATTACTCTCTTTCTGGGGATTGATGTTTGTTTATCTATGGGCTGGTGGACATCACCTTCTTTATTCAACAGTTCCTGATTGGGTTCAAACTATGGCCTCAATTTTCTCAATCGTACTTATTTTACCTTCATGGGGTTCAGCTATTAATATGCTTCTTACTATGAAAGGTGAGTGGGGACAACTTCAAACTAATCCATTAATCAAATTTATGGTTCTAGCTTCAACTTTCTACATGTTCTCAACATTAGAAGGACCAATTCAAGCTATCAAATCAGTAAATGCACTAGCGCACTTTACAGATTGGATTCCTGGACATGTTCATGATGGCACTCTTGGCTGGGTAGGATTTATGATATTTTCTGCAATTTTACATATGGCTCCAAGAATGTTCAAAAGAGAAATATGGAGCAAAAGCCTTATGGAAACACAATTCTGGATTCAAACTACGGGGATCGTTTTATACTTCTCAAGTATGTGGATCGCAGGTATCACTCAAGGTATGATGTGGAGAGCAACTGACCAATATGGTAACCTTGCTTATTCATTTATCGATACAGTAACAGTACTTCATCCTTACTACACAATTCGTGGTGTTGGTGGATTACTATTTTTAGTTGGTGCTATTATATGGGCATTCAATATATTCATGACATTCAAATCTGGTAAAGTGTTAGAGCGTGAGCCTCAAAATACTTCACCTGCATCGTAAGGAGGAGTTATTATGTTTCATTGGTTAGAAAAAAATCCATTCCTTTTTACAGTAATGGTATTTGCTACAATAGCGTTTGCGGGTATTATTACTATACTTCCTGATTTTGCGAAAAGTTCGCAACCAGTAGTTGGTACGAAACCTTATACAATTTTACAATTAGCAGGTCGTCATGTTTACATCAAAGATAGTTGTAATGCATGTCACTCTCAACTTATCCGTCCATTTAAATCAGAAACTGATAGATATGGAAAGTATAGTTTAAGTGGAGAATATGCTTATGATAGACCATTCCTTTGGGGTTCTAAAAGAACTGGTCCAGATCTTATGAGAATTGGTAATTATAGAACAACTGATTGGCATGAAAACCACATGTTTGAGCCAACTTCAGTAGTTCCTGGTTCAATTATGCCAGCATATAAACACCATTTTACAAACTTGGCAGATATTGATACAGCGTATGCTGAAGCAGTAACGGTGAGAAATATATTTAAAACACCTTATGACCAAGAGGGTATGCCACAATTAGGAAGTTTAGCAGATTCACAAGCAACAGCTTTAGAAGATGCAAAAATAATAACAGCTGGTATGAAAAATCAAGCAGTTAAAGATGCAGTAGCAAACGGTCAGATTCCTGAAATTGTTGCACTTATCGCATACTTAAACAGTTTAAAATAGGAGAGTTATCTAATGGATATAAGTATAGAAACTATAGAAACAATACAGGTATACGGATATATCATAGCTACAGGTTTTTGTACTTTAATGCTTTATGGATATATATACCATCTATATAGTAGTGAAAAAAAAGGGACTCGTAACTATGAGAAGTATGCGAACATTGCATTGGATGATGAAGTTACTTCTACTCCATTAGAGACCACTTCCCCTTGGGATAAAAAGAAAAATAAAGGAGAAAAAAAGCATGTTTGAAAACTTAAATGTGTCAACTGATGGTGTAAATCAGCTCTCACTTGTTGGAGCTGTTGCAATCTTCGCAATTACTATCTATGTTGCTGGTAAATATATCAGACAGATAAAAAATGATACAAGTAGTGGTGAATTGACAGATGAAAATTGGGATGGAATTGGAGAGTATAAAAACTCACTTCCATTAGGCTGGGCTGTAAGCTTTGTAGCAACTATGATTTGGGGTGCATGGTACTGGCTTGCTGGCTATCCATTAAATGCTTTTTCACAAATCGGTCAATACAATGAAGAAGTAAGCACTTATAATGCTACTTTTGAAAGCAAATGGACAAACCCTGATCAAGATACATTAATGGGCATGGGTGAAGGTGTTTACCTTGTTCAATGTGCTTCTTGTCATGGTATTGCTGGAGATGGAATTGAAGGAAAAGCTGCTGGTTTTGATAAATGGGGAACTGCAGCTGGTGTACTAGAGACTATTGAAAAAGGCTCTAAAGGTCTAGGTTATCCAATGGGCGAAATGCCAGGCGGTATGGCTAGTGGAGATGATGCAAAAGCAATTGCTGCTTATGTAGCTGGCGGAATGACTGGTGAAAAACCAGCATCATTTGCTGCTTGTGCTAGTTGCCATGGTGAAGATGGTAAAGGTTTAGGCGGACAAGCTCCTGATCTTAGCACTTACGGAACAACTGCATTTGTTGCAGATGTATTAAACCGTGGTAAAACAGGTACAATTGGTACAATGCCTAAGTTTAACGATGGTAGATTAACAGATATTCAAAAAGAGGCAGTTGGTCATTATATTCTGTCACTTGGCGAAAAGTAAGGAGAGACAATGGAAAACAAAACAAGAAGAATGTGTTTTAACATTAATGGTCTTTTAGGTGGTATTATAGCTACTGTATTATTACTTTCGATATTAGGTGTATTAACCTACTTAGCAATTGATGTACAACAAGCAAATGCAACGAATTTCTATGAGATTCAAGACCCAACAAGTATCCAAGCAAACAGCGTAGATAACGCTGCTAAGCGGGTAATTAAATAAGGAGGAAATAATGGCAGACGCATTA
>DQTU01000228.1 GCA_015662615.1 Campylobacterales bacterium
AATATAGATGATATTGAGAGTGATATAACAACAATCGATATAGAGGTTAAAACCGTAGCGCTGACACTTAGTTCTGAAAATGCGATTCAAGCTATCGGTAGTGAATTTACCATAGATGCAGTGCTTAGTGATGAGAGCTTTTCAATTCCTGTAGATGCTTCTTGGCAAATTACAGTGAAACCTGATGGATCAGCATCACCACTTCGAGTGGATGGTTCTAGTGTTAGTATCACCCCTGATGTAGTAGGAACTTATACAATTTCACTCTCATTTGAAATTGATGGTGTAACATTTAATGCTACTCAAACTATCGTAGTTAATGATGATGTTATAGATGAAGCAGATACGGTTCATGGTGTTGTTACCGGTTTAAATGATGAGATACTAGAGGGTGCAAAAGTGCGTCTTTATAATGCAGATGACATCTCACTTTATGATCTTACAGTAACAACAGATGAGACAGGAAGTTATATCTTTAGTGAACTTCCAGCAGGTAGATACTATTTGGTAGTAAGCGGCGGTAACGGATATATCAATCAGACACAAACAATTATAATAAATTAGTAAGGAAATTAAAAATGAAAAAAACAAAATTTATATCAATAACACTCTCAGTAGCACTTATCAGTGCGCTGGGACTTAGTGGTTGCGGCGGAAGTAGTGAGGCAAAAATAGAGAATACAAAAACGGATACTTTAAGTGTGAAAAAACAAGGATACAATGCAGTATCCGGAAAAATAACACTTGATGAAAGTCCAAATAGTAAAATAAGAGCATTGACAAGAAATCAAGCTGATATCACAGCTTATAACCTTGATGATAACTCTATCTATAAAACAACATCAAATAGCAATGGAGATTATGAGCTATCTGGTTTAAGCGATGGAGATTATCAAATCTTTGCCGAGAATGATCAATACGCAAAAAATGCGATACAAAGAGTAACACTTAAAAAAGGAACAAGAGCTGTTGTAGATTTTTCACTCACAGCTTCTGGATCAGTTAGTGGAAAAATTACTGGTGCAAGTTTTGTTTATATCCCAGGGACTGACCATGTAAGCGTTACTGATGCTGATGGTAATTTTGCATTGACAGGTATTCCTGTAGGAACTTATATGTTGATGTATGAAGCAGATCACTCTGATCAAAGAGAGAGTATTGAGGTTGAAATTTCTGCAGGTGCTGTAACCACTCTTGATATGGCAAGTGATTTCAGTGAAGATAGAGATTATGGCGATGAATTTGGATATATAAATACTTCATTGGAGCTTGGGGTATTAGAGTTACACCATGAAGGAATACCATTTAGAATATATAACTCAGAATATTATGAAGGTGATTATTTCCCTTGGTATAATTATATTTCTCTTAAAAATAGTGCTGGTGAAAATATACCATTTAAAATAGATTTTGACTATGAGCGTCATGAACCTACTATTAGAAGCAAAGAGATTGTACCAGCAGGTGAGTATACATTAACTTTTGCAAAAGAGATATCAGAGGCATTATATAGACCTATTAATGAAGATCGTGTCTATACATTTAGTGTAGAGGCAGTCAGTGTTGCAGAAACAGACATGGAGCAAGGTGCTAGATTTATGCAGGTATACCTTCCTGTGGATGTAACAGATGCACAAAAAGATGCTTTGGCTGATCTAAGAGTAGTCGAAAAAGGGACAACTACAGCCTTGACTCTTAAATCTGTATGGGGTGATGCAAGTAAATTATCACTTTTTGGATCATTTAAAACAGGTGTCGAGTATGAGATACAACCAACAGACGAACAAAAAGCAATTTTAGGAACTATAAAATTTAAAGATGGTTTGTTAGCGTTTGGAGATACTCGTATAGATGATATGTATCCAAGTAGCGGTTTTACTGCTGTAAGAGTCGATCAAAATTTATATGTCAACATAGAACATGCAAATCAACTTGATCCATCAACTGTTAAATTTACTTTAAATACGCAAGAGTATACAGGTAAAGATATCTTATTTAATGGTCAAAATAACTATTATGATAAATATGGGGACTAT
>DQTU01000237.1 GCA_015662615.1 Campylobacterales bacterium
ATGACAAATATTGGTCTTTTTCGTGCGAATGCAGAAGTACTTCGTGGTGAAGGTCCAGTTGAGACTAAACTATGGGTTTGTCCTCCTACTAAAATGGATGAGAAAACACTTCAAGAAGAGGGGTATTACTCTATATTTGGAATGGCGGGAGCTAGAACTGAAATTCCTGGTTGTTCACTTTGTATGGGTAATCAAGCTGCAGTTGCACAAGATGCTTGGGTATTTTCAACTTCAACTAGAAACTTTGACAATAGACTTGGAAAAGGAAGTCAAGTTTATTTAGGTTCTGCAGAGTTAGCTGCTGTTGTTGCTCTTAAAGGTGCAATTCCAACTGCTGCTGAGTATTTAGAAATCGTTCAAAACAAAATCACTCCAGAGATGACTGATGAAGTTTACAAATATCTTAATTTCAACAAAGTAAGTCAAGAAGAACTTACGGCAATGATCAAGTAGAGAAAATTACCGATGCCTTTACGGGTATCGGTATTTATTACATGTTAGAAAAATTCTTAAAATACCTTCTCATCTTTATCCTTATCTCTCTATTGCTTGCAGTTATAGGTTTTTACTATGTGAAAAACTATCTTCAAGAGACGATAACAACGCCTCCTACTGTATTTATTCCAAAAGGTTCTACAAAGTCCGCTATGAAAGCGTTACAAAAGAGTGGAATTGACATCGGAGACTTTGATTATCATCTTGTGAAATTGATTGGATATCCTCAAGCAGGTCAAATTGATTTGGGTGAAACCTCTATGAGTAGAAGTGAGTTTTTTGTTCGTATCACAAAATCAAAAGGGGCTGTTAAAACAATTACTCTAATTCCTGGTGAAACCAAAGAGTTATTCTTTGAGCAGTTGGCAAAAAAACTTGATATGAATAGTACAAAATTAGCAGATGCTTACACGAAAGCTGCTCCTTATCCTGATGGAGTTATGATTGCTGAAACTTATAATATTCCAGCAGGCATGGATGAAAAAGGTTTGATGGGGTATCTTGTGAAACATTCATTAGAAGAACATCAGAAAATATCCCAAAACTTTTTAAACACCTATGACGAAAAAGAGTGGTTTGAAAAATATATTACCATGGCGTCTATTATCACAAAAGAGGCTGGAAATGTTGGGGAAATGCCACTTGTATCTGCGGTTATCCACAATAGGTTAAAAAAAGGTATGCCTCTTCAGATGGATGGAACGCTAAATTATAAATTTCAATCGCACCAAAAAGTAACACCTAAGATGATAAAAGAGGACAGCTCAAAATTTAACACCTATAAACATGCTGGTTTACCTCCTCACCCTATATGCTCTGTGACAAATGAAGCCATTGAAGCGGCACTAAAGCCCGCAGATGTGAACTACCTTTACTTTGTTAGAAGTAAAAAAGGGGAGCACGCTTTTACACACTCTTATAAAATACACCTTCAAAATATTAAGAAAAGTAACAAATAATAATTATTTTTTTATCCAAAGTGTGAAAAAATGAAACCCTTATTTCTATAAAGTGTTGCAATTTGTTACAAATTGCAATAAAGGATGATATATTCATAATATTTAAATATAAATATTGATAATATATCACTTGTAAAATTTTATTTTAAGGAAGTTATATGTCAAAAATTATTTGGTCTAAAATCGATGAAGCACCAGCTTTAGCAACTTACTCACTTTTACCTATTGTAAATGCGTTTACACAAGCTGCTGGAGTAGATGTTGTCACTAGTGATATTTCACTTGCTGGTCGTGTACTTTCAGCTATGGGTCTTGCAGAAGATGAGTTATCCAAACTTGGTGAAGTTGTTTTACGAGCAGATGGAAATATTATTAAACTTCCAAATGTTTCAGCTTCTGTTGGTCAGCTTAAAGAGTGTATTGCTGAACTTCAAGGTCAAGGTTATAAAATTCCTGATTTCCCAGA
>DQTU01000247.1 GCA_015662615.1 Campylobacterales bacterium
AAAAAAGTTTTTATGGGAGTTAAAAGATGAAATTTATCGTTCATAATCTTTTGATAAAAAGCAGAGCCAAAGAGCTTGTTAATATCACATTTGAGATAAAAGAGTCGTTTGCATTAGTGGGGCAGAGTGGAAGTGGAAAGTCTTTAACTTTGAAAGCACTCTTAGGAATGTTGCCTTTAAATCTAACATGTGAGAAAAACATTGAGTCAGATTTTGAGTTAATCGCTGGAAAAAATATCGCCATAGTTCCTCAAAATCCTTTTACAGCACTTTCGCCACTTACAAAAATTGGCGACCAGTTTATGTTAGCGAGAGACAAAGCAGGACAATTTATGAAGATGGTTGACCTTGATGAGGGTTTTTTAGAGCGTTACCCCTCAGAGTTAAGTGGTGGTCAACTCCAGAGAGTTATCATAGCTTACGCCCTCTCTACGAATCCTAAGCTACTACTTTTGGATGAGCCGACAACGGCACTTGATAGTGAGACAAAAGAGGGGATTTTAGAGTTGATTTTAGCACTTCAAAAAAAGGTGGGTTATAAGATTCTTTTTGTGACTCATGATGTGGAAGCGACTAAGGAACTTTGCCAAGAGATTGCGATATTAAAAGATGGTATAATAATTGAACATGGTAGTGTAACAGAGGTTTTGGACAATCCTCAAAATAAGTACACAAAACAGTTAATTGCATCAAACTTTAAAAATAGAGGAAAAAGAGAGTGAAATATATATTTAGAGCCATTGTGGCACTTTTTATCATCGGTATCATATCGGGGCTTTTGGCTTTTGCCTATTATTCAAATGAAGTGAAGCTTGATGCAGATAAATTAATCAATTATAATCCCGATACAACAACAAGGATATATGATAGAAATGGCGAGTTAATTGCCAATCTTTTTGAGGATAAGCATAGATTGTATGCTCCTTTTGCTGAAATTCCTCCACGACTTATAGAGGCACTTGTGGCGATTGAAGATACGACCTTTTTTGAGCATGAGGGTGTGAATTATGAGGCGATATTTCGAGCTGTTATAAAAGATGTGAAGGCTATGAAGCTAAAAGAGGGGGCTTCAACGCTTACGCAACAGCTTATTAAAAATACAATTTTAACCAATGAGAAGAAATTTAAACGAAAAATTAATGAAGCGATTTTGGCACTTAAACTAGAGAGTAAGCTTACAAAAGAGGAAATTTTAGAGCGTTATTTAAATGAGATTTATTTTGGACATCGTTATTATGGTGTGAAAACAGCGGCTCAAGGGTATTTTAGAAAAGAGCTTAGGGAGTTAAATCTTAAAGAGATAGCCATGCTTGTGGGAATGCCAAAAGCACCAAGTACCTATGACCCGACACGGCATCTTGATTTGGCACTAGGGCGAGCAAATTCAGTTTTGTTTCGGATGAAGTCATTAGGTTGGATTACTGATGAAGAGTATCAAAAGTATGAGCAACATCGACCGACAATTTATGATGATACTTTGACTAAAAATAGAACACCTTATGTGATTGATCAGATAATTAGAGAGTTAGAAGATGAGTATCCAGATATAAAAACGGGTGGTTATTCAATTTATACGACTATTGATTTTGAGCTTCAAGAGCTTGCTAAAAAGTCTCTTTATGATGGTTATGTAGCGATACTAGAGCGGGGAGAAAAATCCAAAGAAGAGCCCGTTGACTATAGTGACTTAAATGGTGCCATGGTAGTTTTGGAAAATAAAACAGGAGAAGTTTTAGCCCTTGTTGGTGGAATAGATTATAAAATAAGTGTTTACAATAGGGCAATACAAAGCCTTAGACAGCCAGGAAGTTCTTTTAAGCCATTTATCTATCAAGTAGCACTTGACGCTGGATATTCGCCACAGAGTAAGCTTACTGATATTTCAAGAACATTCTCTTATGCGGATAAAGATGAAGAGAAAGAGTGGAAACCTAAAAACTACTCTAAAAACTTTGCAGGAATTTTAACACTTCGTCAAGCGTTGGTACATTCACGAAACTTG
>DQTU01000336.1 GCA_015662615.1 Campylobacterales bacterium
AACCCACTGCAAATGATATTTCCTTTAAGTTCCCCTTTTATTAAGACTTTATTGGATTTTACATTGCCTTTAGTTGTTGATTTTTCCATAAGTTCTAAACTATCACATAAAATGTCGCCGTTACAAATACCGCTTGATATCACTTGCTGTGCTTTTATTTTTCCAGTAACAACGCCGCTTTTCCCGATGATTACAACATTATTTACTTTTATATCTCCTACAACATGCCCATCTATATGAATAGAGTCATTACCGATAAAATTACCTATACTGGTTGTTCTCTCTGTAACAATAGTGGCAGCACTAAAATAATTTTTTTTAACATTTTTTTATCAAAAAGAGCCATATGCATCTTCCTTGTTTTAATTAGTCTACCCACAAAATCGACCAAAATAAAAATTAATAAACAATCCTGAGAATATTTTATTAATTTCTCTGTTTGTCGATAGTAAGTGAAAGCGATAAGAATTCGTAAATAAATATACGGGAGCAGTAGATGAGACAAAAAAATATCTCACTTTTATCTAAAAGCTTACTAATTTTAGCATGTAGTATTTCTATGTCACAAGCCTTAGATGTAAACATTATCAAGGGATTACCTTATGTTGATGTGGATGTAAATGGTGAAAATATAAGAATCCAAAGGATTCAAGATACAAATCATAAGCTAAAAAATAGTTATACAAAAACATCAAGACCAACACCTCCTTTTAATATTCAGCCCTTTGAACCTATAAAAGGTGTGCGTACTGTTTCAGAATTGGATGTAATTAATTTTATAAAAGAGGATCTTAGTGAAAATGAAGGATTGCTTATAGATGCAAGGATGCCAAAGTGGTATCAAAACGGCACAATCCCCGGATCATTAAATATACCATTTTCGATTCTTTCAGGGGGTAAAGAAAATCCATACATTAATCAAATTTTTGAAATTTTTGGTGTAGAAAAAGAGAATTCGAAATCAGATTTTAGTGATGCTCAAACACTTCTCATTTTTGATAATGGTCCTTGGTGTCAGCAAGGAGTAGCTGCAATGAAACATTTAATACGCTTAGGTTATCCGAAAGAGAAAATTCTATATTACCGCGGCGGGCTGCAGTTTTGGCAAATTGTTGGTTTGACAACAACAAAACCAAAAGATTAGGGAGATAGATATGAAAAGAAAATTTTTAACGGTTTTTATAGCCATGTTATTGCCGATCATGGCATATGCGCTAAGCACAAAAGAGTTGGCAGTCAGTATCAATCTCGCTGGTAAACAGAGAATGTTATCTCAAAAGATGACAAAAGAGGCATTTTTAGTAAAAGCAGGAATTGATAAAGCAGAAAATTTAAAAAAGTTGCAAAAAAGTAGAGATCTTTTTCATAAAACCTTAAATGGACTTATGAAAGGTGACAGTGATCTGAAACTCAAAGCTTGTAAAGATTCCAAAGTACAAAAGCAACTTAAAATTGTAAAAAAACTATGGAAAAACTTTGATATAAATGTGCAAAAAGTACTCAATGGTAAAGCTAGTAAAGATACTTATGAGCAGCTTCAGTTACGAAACCTTGCGCTTTTAAAAGAGATGAACAGCGCAGTATCTATGTATGTAGGACAGAGTAAAGAGGGTGCATCTAAACGGGCACAAGCGATTAATCTTTCTGGTAAAGAGCGGATGTTGACACAAAAGATGGCAAAAGACCTTCTTTTAATTTCTCAAAACTTTAATATAGAAAAAAACAGCAAGGATTTGAAAAAAACTTGGCAGCTATTTGAAAAGATATTGGTTGGTTTACAAAAAGGAGATAAATCTTTGAACCTTGAAGGCACAAAACTACCAAAGATCAAAAAACAGTTAAAAGTGGGAGAGAAATTATGGCGTGAAATTAAACCGACTTTTCAAAAAAGCATCAAGGATAAGAAACTGTTAAATCATACGATTTCCAAGCTTGATACTCTGTTGATAGAGATGAACAGAGCGGTAAAACTATTTGAAAAATCAGTTAAAAGAGAGAAGCAGGCATTGAAACTCTCTTCATTGGTTGGTCAATTTATGCAAAAAAAGAGTGTTCAAAACCATATCATCAATTTATCAGGTAAACAGAGAATGCTTACTCAGAAGATGACTAAATTATCACTTTTAATATCTTTGAATATAAATAAAGTAGAAAACAAAAAGAGGTTGACTAAAGCATATAAACTCTATGAAAAAACTTTAAAAGGTTTTCTTGACGGGGATACCTCACTTGGTTTACCTGCAACTAAAAACAGAGATATTGCGGCATTTATACAAAAATTGCAAAAAGAGTGGAGCCCATTTTTAACAAATGTCCAAACCATTGTAAAAAGTGATAAAAGGGATTCTAAGGCATTGGGATATCTCATCAAAAACAATGAAAAACTACTGAAAATGTCTGATCAACTTGTGCAATCTTTCAAGAAAGCACAAACCAAACAGACATTTATGGAAAAATCTCGTGCAAATATTGTTGATGTTGCAGGAAGACAGAGAATGTTAACGCAAAAAATGGCGAAAGAGAAGTTGCTGGTTTTGGCTAAAGTGAGTGCTGATCAAAATAGAAAAAAACTTCAAAAGACTATAAGTTTGTTTGACTCTTCGCTTAAGGGGTTGATGCATGGTAACAAGGCATTAATGATTATCAAGCCAAGTAATAAAAAGATGGCAAAGCAGTTGCAAGTTGTTAAAGCTTTATGGAGAGATTTAAAACCTCTGTATGAAAAAAAGAAGCTTAAGGAAAAAGAGTTGGCTAAGATAATTGATGAAAATCCAATATTGTTAGCACAGATGCATAAAGCTGTGCTATTAAGCGTAGATGTAGCAGATTATTAGAGAGGAGAGCAGATGTATATATTTAAAAATTTAATTATATTAGGGCTTATTTTTGCAGGTAGTTTGTTTGCAAAAGAGAATGTCGTCGTGAAAATAACAGAGGATACACCTTATCTTTATGTAAATCACATGGGGCAAAAGATCAAAGTTGCGAGGATTCAGGATACCAATAATGTTTTAACAGATGATTATACTAAAACTTCAAGAGAGTGCCCACCGTTTTGTATCCATCCGACAAACATCAACGATGAAATTAAAACTATTGCTGAGGTTGAGATCGTAAACTTTTTGAAAGATAAAGTGCCGTCACAAAAGGGTCTAGTGATAGATGCAAGGTTAAAAAGTTGGTATGAGTTAGAAACAATTCCTTCAGCGATCAATATACCGTATACGGTAATACAATCAGCAGATAAAAAAGTGGCACAGAAGATGTTTTCGCTTTTAGGTATGAAAGTTGAAAAAAGTGGTACATGGAATTTTGATGATGCAAAAGAGTTAGCGGTTTTTTGTAATGGCATATGGTGTGAACAATCACATCATTTTATAGAGGGTATGCTGAAGTTTGGATATCCAGCAGAAAAAATGTTTTATTACAGAAGTGGATTCCAAGGCTGGAAGCTTTTGGGCTTAACAACTGTAGTACAAAAAGAAAATAAAAATTAAAGGACGGAAATGTTTAAGAAAAAACAAAATATAGACCATGAGTTTATGCAATATAGTGCGGATGATTCTAGCCAAAGTGAAAAAAGTGAAAAAAGTTTTTTGAGTACGATTATTCAGACTTTAACTATTTTAGTCCTTTTAGGAGTACTTATCGTAGGAGGAATATTTGGATATAAATTTCTTCAAAATGACGCTTCAAGTAAAGTTGCTGCACCAATTGTTGAGGATCCAATTCCAGTAACAAAAGCAGCCAAAGAACAAAAAATGTATACCCAAGATGAGATGCAATCAATCATGCAAGCTATGATGGTAAAACTAGAGAAAAAGCAGCAAGAAAACAGTATAGATGCTTCAACATCAGATAGTGGTGAGGATTCGCTTCTAGCGTCACTTGAAAATATGCAAGTTGATCAAATGGAAGATATCAATCTTGATGTAGATTTCAGTAAGAGTGATAAGAGTAAAAAAATAACAACTAAAAATAGTGATGAAAATGTTGATCGTTATAATAAGGCTGTAGTGAAACAGAGTGCAAATACCTATGCACAAGTAGATGCGTTATCAATTGAAATTAGTAATATGGTCAAAGAATTGGAGTCAAAACCAGCAACTAAATCAACATATACAGAGTCAATTACCAAAGAGGTTTCCGTCAGAGAGAATGAGATGCGAATTATAGTCGTAAAGAGTGGAGATACACTCTCCAAAATTGCTAAAAGAGCATATGGATCAGCACAGGCATATGATAGGATTTATAATGCAAATCCAGATTTAATTAAAAATCCTAATCATATTTTTGTTGGACAGCGTTTGCGTGTACCATTGGAAGAAATTTAATAAAAGGTATAAAAATGGAAGATAATAGACAAAAATATAGATTGGTTACTCGAAGTAACCTAGATGGACTTGTAAGTGCAGTATTATTGAAAAAGCTTGATATGCTTGATGATATGCTTTTTGTACACCCAAAAGAGGTGCAAGATGGTAATGTAGAGATTACCAAAGAGGATATAGTAACAAATTTACCCTATGTGAAAAGTGCACATATGGCATTTGATCATAGATTTGATTCACGGGATGAAATTAAACTCAATCCAAATCATATATTGTTCACTGATGCAAGTTCTGTTTCAGAGATAATTTATGAATATTATGGAGAGAAAGAGGTTTTTAGTGATGATGTGCTACCTTTGATAACTGCAGCAAATAAATCTAAAAATGCGGATTATACAAAAGAGGAGATTTTAGAGCCTAAAGGTTGGGAATTACTAAGCTTTTTAACTGATCCAAGAACTGGACTTGGTCGTTTTAGAGATTTTAAAATTTCAAATTATGAGTTAATGAAAAAACTTGTTGACCAATGTGCCCAAAACTCTATCAGTGAAGTGTTAGCTTCAGATGATGTAAAAGAGCGAATAGAGTTATATCATAAATATGAAAAAGATTTTGTTGATCAGTTAAAACGATGTGTTGCAGTTGAAGGTGATATTGCGGTGATAGATTTGCGTGAAGAAGAGATCATCTACCCTGGAAATCGTTTTGTGGTGTATGCGTTGTTTCCAGAAGTATCGGCTTCTGTTCATATTTTCCAAGGGGTTGGCAAACAAAATACTGTTTTTGCTTTAGGTAAATCTATCTTCAACAAAAACAATGAAAAGAATATTTATGACATTGTAAGTAAATATGGTGGTGGCGGTCATAGTGATGCAGGAACATGTCAAGTAGTACATGCGGAAGTGGATACCGTTTGTATTGAGTTAGTAGATGCTTTAACCACTAAGCAATATGCATAGGGGTAATTATAAAAAGTAAAACCATGATTACAATTAGTGACATAGATGGATCTCGTCAATATAACTTATATGAATTAATTCGTCATTTTGCACTGTGGATTTTTGTAATTTTTGTTGTCAATATAGCGATAGGAGTACTACTCCTTAATACACTAACCTCAGCTGAAAATGAAGTTAGTGTAGCCTCTGTTGATACCATGCAAAGTAGTAGATAGGAATCTTTATGAGAAATAAGTTTATGATTACAATCAGTGATGTTCATGGCTCTAAGCAATATACACTGCATGAATTAATGCGTCGTCTTGCATTGTGGGTTGTAATTGGAATTGTTGTCATTTTTGCTGTAGGTGCTATTTTAATTAAAACGCTTTCATCAAAAGTAGATGACTTAGATGATTTGACTTTGAGTTTAAAAAAGACGCAACAATCTTTGATTGATGAAAACAGCAATCTGCAAGATATAAAAACAGTTTTATTATCTGAAAAAAATATTCTATTACAAAATATCGTCAATAAATCTCAAGAACTTGAGTC
>DQTU01000290.1 GCA_015662615.1 Campylobacterales bacterium
AAACTCTTGGTCTGTCTGCTCTTGAAGCATTGTGTAGGTATAGGACCAAAGTGTAGTTGTGAAAAACCCAACAGCAAACATGCTAAAAAGTGACATGTAAAAATTATGCTCAACCATTGCCCAAAGTATAAATATCACACCTTGCATAAACATGACCCAATGTAGGTTCGTTTTATTTACATATTTTCCTATCAAAAGAGGTCCTACCATAAGAGCCAATGCTCTTGTTGCATTTATCCAACCGATGGCAAGGGGTATCGCTATGACATATTTATAATGAAAGTCCGTCAAGAGATTTATCAAAGCATCGATAGAGGTAAGTGCAACAACAGCATGAAGCAGCATAAGGTGCAAGATAAGATGATGGTTTTTGATATAGTTAAATCCATTTTTTATCATCTGTATAAATGGTTCAGTTTTTTTCTTTACCTCTTCGATATGGATAGAAGAGAAGAGATAAATACCTATCAAAAAGAAAAATGCATCTATCAAAAAAACATAATGTGTCCCAAAAAAGTTTGTAGCAATTCCACCAAGAGCCATGCCAAGAGCATACGAAACTGACCATATGATAGAGTGCAGTTCATTTGCCACTCTTAACTCATCTCCCTTTACGACTTGAGGTAACAGCGACATTTCAGCCGTAAAAAACAAAGACGCAGCAGTCATCCTGATAAAGATAAAAACCATCAATAGCCATATATCTGAGATATCAGAGATAAACATATACATCAATGTCATCACGAGTTCAATGCTCATAAGCGTAATCATAAACTTTTTAAACTCCAGCTTATCAACCAACGAGCCACTAAGCGGAGCTAAAAATATAGCAGGAAGAGCGTAAGTTGCAACAACCATAGCATTTACAATAGGACTCACACCAAACTCTAAGATAAGCGTATAAATGGCTACATTTGAAAACCATGCCCCAAAATAGACGATAAACTGCACCATGCTAAGTCGTCGAATAACAGGGTTTTTTAGTAGGTTTTTATACATTAGAGAGCTTTACAAAAGCATCTTCATCGGTTACTATCTTTACATAAGAGACACCCAATGCACCTAAATGTTTATAAAGTTTTTGGTCATTTTCTCTATATTTCTTAGCATAAGCATCTCTGGCACTTTTTCCAAAATAAAACTCAGAAGATTCTCCACTATCAGGGTCGGTGAATTCTCCATCGCCCAAGATATCTGGATTCTCTTCAAAACGCTCTCGGACAATTACGACAAACAACTCATGCCTGCTTGCCAAAAGTGACACATCAATATCTCCTAAAAAATCCCCAACCAAAATTACAAAAGATCTCTGTTTTATTTTTAGATTTAAATTTTGCAAATCAACATTTTTTTTATAAAGCTCTACCGCATCTAGTTTATAGATAAAATGTTCAATACTCTGAAGTTTTTTACTTGGTTGCAGGAAAAGCGTTTCATCATCACTTATCATGACAGGTGTGAGTTTATTTGACATCTTTAAAGCACTAAATCCCAAAAGTGAACAAACTTCAAGCAAGCACGCTTTTTTATCACGAAAAAGTAAACTTCCACTCATCATAGCACACAAAACAACATTAACTTCACGCTCTTCAAAAAATATCTTCACATGAGGTTCACCAGTCTTTGCCGTACTTTTCCAATCTATCTTTCTTGCATCTTCTCCAAGCACATAAGGGGAAAGTTCAGCAAAATCATAACCCTCTCCTTTTACTTTTGAGAGGTTTGCACCAAAGTTTTCATTAAAGATTCGCTTTTTTGACTTTAAAAGTATGCGCTCTATAGCTCTGATAATGAAGCCTTTATCTTATTTAGATCACATTTTTTATTATCATAGATAGAGCTTTCGAGTTCATCGATAAATGGTCTGTATCTATTTTCATGCGAGCTTAACAACAGTCTTAAGAGAGACTTTTCATCTTTGGCATCTTTTATCTTTTTATGCATTGGATTTTGCTGTTTTTTACTCTTTTTTAAATACTGCATCAAGTCTAATTTTGCGATGATAAAACCAGACAACATGAGTAAAAAACCATTGAAATAAGGTAACAGACTTTCCCAATCAAACGCAGTTGTTGGATAACTATCTTTTTCATCAAGTAAATTATCAACATCTAAGGACGCAACTTTGATATTTTGTTTTGAGATTTTGAGCGTATAATATTTTTTCTTTTTAGGAGAAAAACACTTTATTTCAACGGAGGGAACTACAAAATCATTTTTGGAAAGAAAAGCGTAATGAAATATATCTTTACCATTTTTGTGCCGCTCTAATTCCAAAAACTGTTCAACACCCTCAATCTCAGGTAAAAGTGTTTGAAGTTTTGATGGATAACCCTCTCCTTGTAAAGTATAAGTCATATTAAGTTGTTCAAAGCTAGAAATATTAGTTTCCCACACATCAACATCCAGTTGATAATCTCCAATAAGTGATACACCATCACGAATACTTTGAACCTCAAAAACAAGTGATTCCAACTCTATCTCTGTATCTTTGGTTGCCATGGGATTTATCACATCACGATTTCCAGTATAAAACTTATCTACTGCATCATCACTAGCCTCCAAAACTTTAAAATCAAAATCAAGTTGAATTTTGCCACTTTTTAGAGGATATAACCTATATTTATAAACTGTTTTACTCTCATGATAACTCTTTTTAGTATCTGTTTTTCCAACGATATGAAGCTCAAAATCTTTGCTATTGTGAGGTATTAACTCAAAAAACATAACCGCACTTTTATCAAGTTGCGTCGCTACAAATTCTATCTCAACCGCCTCTTTTACAAAAGGTTTATGGTTGCTCACTTTAAAACTGTAATCAACCAAAGACGAGCCAAAAAGAGATACTGTGAAAAACAGTATCAAACTACCAAGGGTTTTTTTCACTGATATATCCTTTATTAATTAACTCATATGCTTTGAATCCCATCGGACGCGTAAGCTTTGATGGATGAGATTTTTTCGAACTGCTTTTTGTTTTACTGCTTTGCCCAAAAGCTTTGCTCCCTACTCCACTCTTGGTTGAGTTTTTACTACCTTTTGGCTCACTTTTTTGCTTTTTTGAACCTTGTGGCGTATTATCTTTGGCTTTGTCCTCACTCTTAAAAGTTGGAAAATCTCGCCGTTGTTTTTGAATTTTATGGGCTATTAATTTAAGATTATACACTATATCTTTATCATTTCCAAAAGCAAGGGATTTTTGGTAATAGCGTTTAGCTCTGTCATACTCTTTTAGTTTTGCACTACAATTTCCAAGCTTGTAAAGGATTGTTTTTTTCAGTTTTGGGTTGGATGAAGAGAGAGAGGCATAAAGTGATTTCGCTTTTTTGAAATTTCCAACTTGATAATAGCTATTGGCAAGATTCATCTGGCTTTGCATGGTTTTATGTTCAATTTTTTTAAAATTTTGTATGGCTCTTTTATAAGAACCCTCATGGTAACTCTCATTTGCCACAGAGATATAATACCAATCCAACATACTTGCATCTGCTGAAAGAGTCAAAAACGGAATAAGTGCTAAAATCTTTTTAGGAATGGAGATAAAATAAAATAAAAATAGAGCCGTAGCCAAAATAAGAGGTAGCAAAAAAAGCTCTTTATATCCAATTTTCTCTTTTTGGATACCCTCACTTTTACCGATAAAATCCAACGACAAATCTACCTCATCATAAGGCATATAAATTTCAGCAATAGTTTTAAGCTTTGGATTAAGCCTAGAGATGACTAAATTTCCTTCACTATCTTTTATCTTTTTTCCATAAGTATCTTCAAGTGTACTCCCATGTGAACTTGCCATGCCAACTACAAAAACTTGTATATCTTTTGGAATATTTATATGTAAGTCGTCTCCACCATCTGTAAAGAGAAGAAGGTTTTTTACAGGAGTTTTAATCTTGGAAATTCGTTCAAAAAGTGTTTTAAAATCTGTACCATGTGTTAAAATATTATCAACTTTCAAAGAGTGCAGTGCTGCTAAAAGAAGCTTATGGTCAGTTGTTGCAGGAGATAAGATAAGTGGATTTGTTGTAAATGCAAAAAGAGAATATTTATCATTTTTATTGTTTTGTAGTATCTGCTCTATCAACTCTTTTGCGTAATCTAGACGGGTTGGTTTTATATCATCAGCTCGCATGGAGTAAGAGACATCAAGAGCGATAATAATCTCTTTTGCATCAAGTGTTTCATCTACTTTTTGCTCCGTCAAAACAGGTCGGGAAAGGGCAACTATCATCAAAGCCAAAGATAGGTAAAGCATCCAGCTACGCTTAGTAAAAAGCCAAAATAGTGCCAAAAAAAGGATTAAAAACTGAGGATAAAGAAGACTCATACTTTACCTTCATTTCTTGCCAAAAGCCAAAACAGTAAAAATACGGTTAAAAATAATGGATAGGTAAAAAGTGATTTTTTATTGAGATACTGTTCACTTCTTATATTACTTGGATGAAGGGTATCTATCTCTTCATAAACTTCTTGTAACTCTTCTGCATTTTTTGCTGAAAAACTTTTTCCAAAAGTCTCGGACGATATCTTTTGTAAAAGTGATGCATCAAAATCTTTTTCACTACCAAGACCAATCGTATAAATTTTTATACCCTCTTTAACAGCTCGTTCAACCGCTTCTTTAACAGATATCACTCCACTATTATTTATACCATCGGTAATAAGTATAATAATTCTATTTTCCGCCTCTGCAAAATTTAGCGTAACAATACTCTGCTCTATCGCATCTCCAATCGCCGTATTTTTCCCCGCTATCTCAACTTCTAACATTCCCAAAAGCTCTTTCAAGCTCTCATGGTCATAAGTTACAGGAGAGGCAGAAAAGGCAAATGTTCCAAACACAACTACACCGATATTGTCACTCACTCTTGTATCTATAAAAGCACTCATAATTTCTTGGGATAGCTCAAACTTACTTTTATCCTCATTTAGCTGACTAAAACCACTCTCACGCATAGAACCACTCGTGTCAAGTGCCAAGACAATATCTCGTCCATGTTTTTTTGAAGGAATGATAGCATCATATCCGATAGGTAAAGTAAGAGCGATAACGGCAAGGATGAAAATTGCTATTTTTAAAAGGGTTTGAAGATTTGTAAATCGGTTTTTTTTAGGAATCCACTCTAGTTTTGGAAGATACTCTCTTACTCTATGTTTTTTACAATATATAAAACATAGAGTAAGAGGAAGTAGCAATAAAAAGTAGGGATACTGGAGTGTATAGTGCATAGGAGATTATATCAAAAAGTTATATAACCTTTTGATATAAATCTGAATTATTTTGTTTTTAAAACATCCGTTATAGCTTCACCAAAAAGTCTATAGCCATTCTCTTCATTTGGATGAGTGTTATCACCATATGACCACCTGCTAGCCGAATTAGGACTGTTATCAACTCCTGAATTAAAGGCTTTTACTTTATTAAAAAAGTCAAAGAACATCCAACCATTCTCATCTGCCATGATTTTTCCTTTTTCCCTATATCCCATGAGTTTCCGTTGATCTAAATTTGGTACACCACATGTACCAATGCCAACTTGAACATTCCGACCTGAAGTAACTCTATCAATCACTGTTTGAACATTTGTTTCCCATTTACTTATTCGCTTGATAACACATTTAGGAGCAACATGATCTGGTACATCTGTTGTCAAAGTGATTGTTTTTGAATTTGAATTTTGCGCCACAATAGCAACCGCCACACTTCCAATATTACCAGTATATGTTCCCATAACAACAACATCACCAGCTTGTACACTTACTGGACTTGCTAGCTGTATTTTCTTTGAAGAAGCACCTAATGAAAAGTCTGTAGAATTTCTTAAAATCCACTCGTTGGTAGTTGCTTCTTCATTAGCTTGTTCCCATGCCCAAGTGCCGGCATCATTAGTAGATGACTCAAAAATAAAGAGATCTGGATCAAAATCGACAATCTCATCTGTTGTAGTATCTGGAAACCATGCTGGTTCTCCTAAAATTGTAGATGCTGCATAACCGCCTATTCCAGCATTTTGAAAATAGTACATATGATTTGTTATAAAATTTAGATGAAGTTTTCCGCTTTTTACTGTCAAGTTAAAATCATGCTCTCTATTTTCAAGGTTTTTGCAAATCTTTGCAACTGACCGTGGTTCTGTCTCTCTAAAACTTCTAACATTACCTGTTGCTGAATCTACTTCATTATCTGGACTAATAACTTTCACAGGTTTAAAACTACCTTGTATCGTATAACTGCCGCAAACATTTCCATCAACTTCCATCTCAACAACTGTATCAACACCTGAACCAGCAAAAACAATGCTTACATCTTCTGAAGCTTTCAATTTCCCACTTATTACACTACCGGCATTATACACATATAACTCGCCTTTGTAACTCATAAGATCAGAAATTGTGCTAGCTGGAGTTGGTAATTCTCCGGGTCCTATACTGTCAGCAACATCTTCTCTAAAATACTTTATAACTTCTCCAACATATGACTTTTCGCCAAGATAACCCTTTCCCCAAGTTATAGAGCTTCCTGCTATTGAGATACGATTGTATTTAAAAGTTTTTCCTGCTGGTAGTTGATCTTCCTTATCGTTATCATCATTATTACCAGCACTAGTACCACCACTACCACAGCCTTGAAAAAATAGAGCAGAACTTATAGTTAAAACATACATACTTTTCTTGAAATTAATTTTCATCTTATATCTCACTTAAAATTTGATTTTTATCAATTGTAACATAAAATCGTCTAAAACCATAGTTTATCAAATTAAAAAATATTAATTTAAATAATTTAACTTATTCAAACATTTATCATCATCTTGCTACAATCCCACTCTTTAAAAAAGGAGTGTTGTGAAAACAATAGATAGAGGTGTACTTTTTATGTTTTTAAGTGCACTATTTTCAGCGGGAAATGGTGCCATGGCAAAAATGCTGGCAGATGATTTAAGTGCCTTAGAAATAGTATTTTTTAGAAATCTTTTTGGTGCTATTTTTATCTTTCTTACGCTCAAGCATACACCAACAACATCAAAAGGTGGCAAACCATTTCTTTTGCTTTATCGTGGACTTTTTGGATTTTCTGCTCTATTTCTCTTTTTTTACACCATCACTTCCATTCCATTAGGTGAAGCAATCACTTTAAATAAAACCTCTCCACTATTTGTAACAATTTTGGCATTTTTTTTACTTGGTGAAAAACTCTCAACTAAAAGTATCATGGCACTATTTTTAGGATTTTTAGGAGTTGCCATGATTACTAAACCATTTGGACTTTCAATTGGAATTGCTCACTTTTTAGGGCTTTTAGGTGGGTTTTTAGCAGCAGCAGCCTACACTACTATCAGAAAGATAAAAGATATCTATGACTCTAGAACGATTGTTTTATCATTTATGGGTGTTGGTGTTATCGTTCCTCTACTCTTGTTTATACTTGCATATTTTCACCAAGTACCTGAACGTCTAGAGTTTATAATCGAACCATTTATCATGCCCTCTTCTTACAAAGCTTGGGGATTACTTTTCATCATCGGTATCACAGCAACTATTTCACAATGGCTTCTCACTCTTGCATATAGCAACTCTAACGCAGGGATTATAGGAATTGCAAGTTATTCAAATATCCCTTTTGCCATATTTTTTGGAACACTTTTAGGCGATAAAATGCCTAATATATTTGTTTTTATCGGAATTGCACTTATAGTCTTATCTGGATTAATGATTACTAAAAAAACTAAAGTTTAAACTCTAACTCTGCATCTTTTGCTTTTTCAATCCCTATAAATGTCAATGCTTCACCATCAACATAACCATCATTTTTCAACTCTTTTAAAAGCTTTTTGCCCTCTTTAAAACTAAATACACCTGCATCTTCAAGAATCAAAATGACATCTTTTAGACTCTCATCCTCTTGTTTCTTCAAAATTGCTAATAAAAATACCCGTGATTCTATCTCCATCTCTTCCCTTATACTTATGTTGTCTGATATGATAACATTTATATCTTTGGAATTGAAGGCGGAATATTTTTACTATCTTTACTTTGTGGCGAAGTAGGTGGACTTTCATCACTTGCACTTCCACCACAGCCTACAAAAACTAACAATAAAATTGAAATCATTATATATCGCATCTTTTTCTCCTATCTTAAATCATCTAATAGCTTACGAACTATCTGTCCATTTGCAAAATATGCAATGTAAGTTTGTCCACTCAAATCATCAAAAATTAAACCTCTTTCAAAACTATTGTAGCCTTGGTTTGTATTTGGGCTATCAATTGCTTGATATCTAATAATGGTATCACCTTCAATTTGAAAAACACCCAGTTCATTTTTCCAGTTCTCAGTGCTGTAGGTAAACCCAAGCAATTTATCGCTATCTCTATATGCTAACGCTTTGTGGTTATTTTCCATCTCACTATAAGAGTATGGTGTTCCAAAATTCAGCGTATCAACAGAGGTTGGATTAGCAAAATCCTCAACATTAAAAAGTTCCATTTTCAGTCCCACAGTTTGTCCATCAGGCGTTGCATCTCTTCCGATACCAAGTATATGGTCTTCATCTATTGGATGCAAATAAGAAGAATAACCATTTATTTTTAATTCTCCTACTTTTGTAGGATTATTTGCATTTGTTAAATCAATTGTATAGAAAGGGTCTGTCTGCTTAAATGTAACAACATATCCACGATTACCTACAAATCTAACGGAACGAATTGTTTCACCCTCTTTACCAAGCCCACTTAGCACACCATGTATGAGCATTGCATCATCT
>DQTU01000195.1 GCA_015662615.1 Campylobacterales bacterium
AGAAGAGTATTGTTCTAATCTATTTTTATCATTTTCAAATAGAGTTAAATTCCAAGCTGCCTCAATTGGTATCTCTCCTAGGTACTCTAAATATTGGATTACATTCTCTGACTCTTTTCTTCTCTCTTTAAGTTCAGGAAATCTTTTTTCAATTGTGCTTGCTGTAAATGGAGCTAGTTGTCCTACATTCCATCTTGCTTTTTCTAAAACTTTTTTTCTTTGTCTCTCAACATCAGAAAATTTGATTGTTAATGAAAGGAAGAAAGGGCAGGGTAGTTTTGTTTGATAATCATCACCCAATGTATCAAAAAATATGTTTTGGTGAGAAAAAGCATCTACATCTTTTGGATATTTTTCAGTTGATAAAACTTTTGCCATCCAACCATCTTTAAGAAGTATAGTTCCATCTTTGTTGTCGATATTAACCTCTGCACCTTTTGCTATTCTTTTACTAATCGTAGTTATTGGATCATCTTCTTTTGGATAATGCATTGCACTTGGATTTAATATCTCTTTACAAAAAGAGACTAGCTCATTATCATTCATAATCGTAGCATTAAAGCTCTCTTTTAAAATTCCATATATTTCGTTTGCTTGTTTTGTTATTTTGTTTTTTTCTAATCCCACTGGAAATAGAATACTTATAGAATGAGAAAAGTTTCTAACTCTCAAATCTGCATCTTTCCCCATAATGCTTTCAGTTACCCAGTCTTGAAAAGAGTCTATTTTTTTATCAAACATTGCTTTTAAAAAATCTATATTTTTTAAATTCAATTTAGAGTGATTTCTTACTTGTTTAAAACTTTCAAGCTTATCTTTTATATCTCTTCCTGCGAGAGTGTTAATGTGAACAATAGTGTCATCACTAACGATGGCTGAGAGTATATTTAAAATTACAGTTTCTGTTTTTTCTGTTAAGTATACTGGTGGTTCTACATTGTAAACAATGCCTGCTCTTCCATCATGCATTTTAAAAAAAGCAAGATCACTCTCATCGTCTTTCATAAAACTTCTATAAAAAAGCAATCTAGAAATTGTTCTTTTATCTGCTAGTGCTTTTAATTGCATCTTTGTGAATGCATCTGGTGAAGATGTTAAATCTTCAGGTAGAAAAAAGTTTTTTAATATATTTCCAAAAGCATAAAGTCTTTTTGGGTCTTGATTGAACCAATAAATTATATATGCAATAACTCCTAAAAATAGAAGTATTAATTTTAAAGTTAAACTCATTTTGTTTCCTTGTTATTTTTTTGATTCAGTATTTGTTTTAAAGCCATAATGTCTGGTATAACAGCGAAGCTACCCTCTTTGAATCTTACATGTAGTTTTCTATTTTTAGGCTCTACACAAAGGATAGTTTTTATACCCTCTGAAGTTTGAATTGTTTTTCCTACAGCATTTTCTAAAACTAAAGAGGATGTCCTGTTGCTTTGCCAATAATTAAACTCATCAATAACACTTTGCTCTTTTTTTAAAAATTTTCTTTTTATGCTTGATGCGTATGCTGATGGATTCATTTTGTTTTTTGACTTTTCTAGAATCCACTCTTCTAAATTTTTATTATCACCACTACAACTACTCTGTTTGTTTTTTGTTTCCAGAGGCTCATTTTTTTTGTAGTAGTTTTTTTCTAAATCTAAGTCTAAGTCTAAGTCTATGTTAAGGCTCCGTTTTGGTTCCATTTTAGAAGATAAAGATTTTTCATGTTCTATTTTTTCTGACGTTAAAATATAACATCCAGTCTCATCTAATTCAAGCATATCGTACTCTTTTTTATATACAGTTTTTTTATACCTATCATTCTTTATACTGTTATGAATCTTCCAGTGAGAAACAACTATTACTCCTGTTTCAAACACCCTTATATACCCTTTTCCTATAAGTATTTTTACATCATCATCAGATGCATTAACTGAGTTTTGTATTTTTTTAGGATTATCAATAAAGCCGTCATCATCGGCTCTTACAGCTAAATGAAAATACAGAGCTTGTGCTCCTAAAGGCATCTCCAAGAACCTATCAGTATCCACTGTAGAAATTTCAAACATTCTCTTTTTAGCCATCTTGTTTTTCCTTTTCATTTGAATCTACAACAGGGATAATTTTATCAATAATATCATCACCTAGTGAAGAGATAAAACTATTTTTTTTGACGGGTAAAGTATCTTTAGTTTTTTCATTGTCACAATGTGATAACATTGTGACAACATTGTGATCACAATGTGATTTAGCACTTTCACACTGTGATAACACTGTGATAACATTGTGATCACAATGTTCATTGCCATTATCACACTGTGATAACATTGTGATTTTTATACTTTTTTCTTTTATTTTCTCTCTGTGTCTTCTCATTCTTCTTGCCGATTCTGTTTCAGTTACAACTTCATCACATAGATTTTCAAACAGATATTCACTATCATCTGTCTGTAACAAAATTCCCTCTTTTTCTAAAAAGTCCATAGTATTTTTTACATCATTTATCTCTTCATCAATAATTAATGCTAACTCTTCATATAGTGTACTTTCTATGTTTTTAAACGTTATTAGTCCAAAATCTTTTGTACTTAAAAGCATAAGTTTTAAATAGATGCAAGTGTATACGTCACCTTTTTCAGCCTTCCTTAGTTTTTTGACTTTCAACCTTTGAAAAAAGTCGCTTTCTAGTTTGAGATAATATCTCTTTCCTATACTCACTTTTTAGCCTTTCTTTGCTTTATACGAAGACAATCACCCCAAAGGGGCGAGAACAAGCCCTAGAAAGGCTAATTTCGTGCAACTTGTCCTCGTATAAAGACACTTTTGAATTTTGAGTTATAAACTCATTAAAACCTCCGATAAAAGAGGCTTGAATGAGTTTATTTTTTATTTATATCTACATGTGGCTTTTTTACAGTATCTCTTAAACTTATGAGTTAAACAACGCAGACTGACCATCTGCGTTGGGTTGGTGCTATGAACTTCCATTAAACTACTCATAATTACAACTCTTCCTCTTTAGCACTAATATCATCCGTCTCTAATCCTTCTATAGAGTTTTTATCACCGTTCGATTCAAATAAATTTTGTTTTGCAAAAAACAATGCAATTCG
>DQTU01000272.1 GCA_015662615.1 Campylobacterales bacterium
GATTATTATGGTAAACAGAGTTTTTTAAATACTATAAATTCTCACAATATTGTAGCATCAAATAAATTGGCGATTGATTTACAACGAAGTGCTCTTGCGGCGCTTCAAAGAAAATATAAAAATGTGAAAGATGTTGGTGTCAGAGAAGGACCATTTTGGGTGTTAGTAGGAGCACAAATGCCTTCTGTCCTTGTTGAGGTTGGCTTTATAACACATCCAAATGAAGCACGAAGACTTGTCAATAAAAGATATCAAAAAACTATGGCAGAAGGTTTAGCAAATGGGATAGAGAGGTATTTTTTAAATAATTGAGAGTGTAAAAACAACTGTGTAAATCCAAAAAACTAATTTATCAGATAGGCTTAGAAATTGCTAGGGCTGATAGATTTATTTGAAGGATTTATAGATGGAACTATTAAATAAAGAGGCACTTCGTCAACAGATAAAAGAAGGTAAAGAGATTTCTCTTGATGGAATTTTAGATGAGTTTAAATCTCTTCTTCGAGAATCAATCCAAACAGCTAGTGAAGCTGAGATGGATGAACATTTAGGTTATGAAAAACACCAAATTTCAGAGAATCCAAACTATCGTAACGGTACAAATAAAAAAACCTTAAAATCCAAGTATGGGGATGTAGAAGTAGCTATACCACGTGATAGAGATGGAAGTTTTGAACCACAACTGATAAAGAAACGCGAAACACTTCTCAATGGCAGTGAAGATTTAATTCTTTCACTCTACACCAAAGGGATGAGTGTACGGGATATACAACATCATCTTGATGATCTATATGGCTATCAACTCTCAGAACAAACAATTTCAAATATCACAAGTAGAATCATAGAAAAAGCTAAAGAGTGGCAGAATCGCCCGCTTGAACCAATCTATCCGATTGTCTTTATGGATGCGACTGTACTTAAAATTAGAGTTGATAGAGTTGTAAAAAATATTGCTGCATATATTATGCTTGGTATCACTCTTGAGGGTAAAAAAGAGATTCTTGGTATTTGGATAGGGGAGAACGAGACATCAAAGTATTGGCTTACACTCCTTAATGAACTTAAAAATCGTGGAGTTGATGATGTTCTTATTTTTGCTATTGATGGTTTAAATGGATTTAATCAGGCGATAGAGGCTGTCTATCCAAAGGCAGAAATTCAACGCTGTATAGTTCACCAGATTAGGAGCTCTTTACGCTATGTTTCTTGGAAAGACAGAAAAGCTGTAGCAAAAGATCTTAAAACTGTTTATACTGCACCTACTGAAGAAGATGCGCAAAGTGCACTTATGGAATTTAATGACACATGGGGCAAAAAGTACCCTCATATTACCCAATCATGGACAAATAATTGGAATGAACTCGCTACTTTTTTTAAATATCCAAAACCGATACAAACGCTTATCTACACAACTAATCCTATAGAATCGCTCAATTCCAGTATCAAAAGACGCACAAAATCAAAAGGAGCTTTTCCTACAATTGATGCTGCTTTTAAGGTGCTTTATTTATCTACTCAGGAGGTACAGGAAAAATGGAATCGTAACGGACTTAGAAATTGGAGTGAAATTTATCCACAACTTTGTATATTTTTCAGCGAAATTATGGAAAAATATACAAGATAGTTAAATAGGCTGGA
>DQTU01000233.1 GCA_015662615.1 Campylobacterales bacterium
TTTTACCCTTATTTTATTGTCTAATTTTATCTAAATTTGGAATTTGAAGAATTAGACTTTTTTAAAAATTGTTTGTTTTTCTTGGGGTATTATACATGGCATTTTGAAAGGGGAAGATACGGAGGAAGTTTTTCAGAGTATTTATCGTTTTATTGGGGATGTGTTAAAAAAATCTATTATTTAAGCACCTAAAAATAGATATTCCCCGAAAAAATTGCTATAATAAGCCATGGCAAATATTAAACTATCGGGTTTCACACTCGCAAAAGGCAAAGAACTCAAAGGCGATGATGCTTTTGAATTAAAACAGATTGATAACCTTACTATCGCCGTGCTTTGTGATGGTGTGGGAAGTGCTGATTATGGTAGGGAAGCGGCTCAAAGGGTTTGTAGCTTTTTAATTACCAGTCTTAAAAACCGTCCTCTCTCGTGGAGTATCCAAAAATCTATCATTCATTTCATCAAAAACATCAATCAAATCCTCTATACAGAATCTATGGACTCTTATGAGCGTGAAGAGTTAGTCACAACGCTAACCCTTGTGGTCATTGAGGGAAATCAACTCTATGGTGCAAATGTTGGAGATAGTCGAATTTACCTACTTAGAGAGGATAAGTTATCTCAACTCTCACATGACCACTCAGAGAGTGAAGATGGCTTGGATGGAGTGTTGAGTCAAGCGATAGGAATCAGCGACAATGTTGAACCTTACTATTTTGAAAACCTTATCAATAAAGATGATAGGATTTTGATGTGTAGTGATGGACTGTACACAATCTTGGATGAAGAGACACTCACAAAAGGGCTCTATTTTGGAGCACATTATCTTGTTAAAAAAGCAAGTTCTGAGATGGAAGATAATCTGCCTGATGATACTACAGCAGTTGTCATAGATATCAAAGAAGCTGACCAATTTTGCCTGCTCAAACAACAAAAGATTGAGATTTCAGAATCTTTAAAAGCTGAACAAGTCATAGATGGCTACAAGCTTATCAAACCTTTAGTGCAAAATGAGAGAACTTGGGCTTGTGAACATAGCGGGATAGCATATGTAATCAAATTTGCACCATTTGAGGCACTTGAAGATGAGAGACTTTTAGACCTTTTTGTTAAAGAGGCTTGGAATGCTAAAAGACTCAAAGCTGGATATTTTCCAAAATCTGTAATTCCAAGAAATAGAACTTCTCGGTATTACATCATGCAGATGATACATGGGGATGAGCTCAAAAAGTATTTTAAAAGCCGATTGCTCTCTATCGATGAGGGGGTAAATCTCGCTCAATTTTTACTTGATATGAACCAATTTTTACTGGGATTTGACTTGGTTCATGGTGATATAAAACCTGAAAATATTATCAGAGCACAGAGGAAAGGAAAGACCTATTATAAGATGGTAGATTTTGGAAGTATTGTTGAGATTTTTTCACTAAACTCTCGTGCGGGAACGCCCTCTTATCTTGCACCTGAGCGATTTCGTGGGGAAAATATCAATGAACAAAGTGAGATTTTTTCTATCGGTGTGACACTTTATGAATCCTTAACAGGGAAACTCCCTTATGGCGAAATCGAGCCGTTTCAAACACCTAATTTTAAAAAGCCTAAAAATCCAACACACTATAATGCAAAAATTCCAAAATGGCTTGAGAGTATCATCCTCCGAGCGATTTGTGTAGATACAAGTTGTCGGTATAAAAATTATACAGAGATGCTGTTTGAGTTGGAAAATCCTAAAAAAGTGAAACCGTTTTTTGATAAAAGTGTTTCATTGATTGAAAGAGAACCTGTCAAAGTTTATAAAGCAGGATTTATAGCTATGTTACTCTTAAACATGTTTCTGATTTTTAAACTTTTTTTGTGAGGCAAGTCTTGATTTCTCAAAAGGAAGCAATCTCGGAGTTGAATCAGACTTGCAAGAATATTATAATCAAAAGCAGAGTTTTTTTATCTGCTTTTATGCCTAAAAAATAACCAATTATTTAAAATAGTCCATTTACAATCTCTTGTGCTTCACTCTGTATCATTTTCAAATGTACCTCATCAATAAAACTCTCTGCATAAATTTTATAAACATCTTCCGTACCACTTGGACGAAGCGCAAACCAACCATTTTTTGCAACTACTTTGAGTCCGCCAATCTCAGCACCATTATCCGCTTTTGTCAAAATTGCTTCTATTTTTTCACCTGCAAGTTCTGTGGCTTTGATAGCATCTGGAGTTAAATTTTTAAGTATTTTTTTCTGCTCTAAGTTTGCTGGTGCGTCGATTCTAGCATAGATTGGCATGCCAAACTTTTCAGTTAACTCTTTATAATGAACTCCAGGGTCTTTTCCAGTAGTAGCTAAGATTTCAGCACTAAGCAATGTGAGAATGATACCATCTTTATCGGTACTCCAAACCTTTCCATTTTTTCGTAAAAAACTCGCCCCTGCACTCTCTTCTCCACCAAAAAATACTTCACCGTTTATCAGCGGTTCAACAAACCATTTAAAGCCTACTGGTGTTTCATGGACTTTGATACCATTATCCTCTGCAACACGGTCAATCATAGAACTACTAACCAAAGTCTTACCTGCTCCAAAACCTTTAAAATCTCTCGTTTTACTCAGATAATCAATCGCAACTGAAAGGTAGTGATTTGGATTCATCAAACCTACACTTTTAGTTACAATCCCATGTCTGTCAAAATCCGTATCATTTCCAAAAGCGATATCAAAATCATCTTTAAGTGCCACTAACCCTGCCATGGCAAACGGCGATGAACAATCCATTCTAATTTTTCCATCTTTATCACAATGCATAAATGAAAAA
>DQTU01000331.1 GCA_015662615.1 Campylobacterales bacterium
AAATGATGGAGCTAGACTTGAAAGGGCTTTGTCAAATTATATGTTAGACTTTAACAGAACTCGTGGATTTAAAGAAGTTTCCGTTCCTTTTATCGCAAATGAAGAATCGTTAAAAGGTACGGGGCAACTACCAAAATTTGGTGATGATCTTTTTAAAATTGAAGGCGAAAACCTATATCTGATTCCTACCGCAGAAGTTCCTGTCACCAATCTTTTTAGAGATGAGATTTTAACAGCTGATGAACTTCCTATAAAACTTACAGCCTACACAGCATGTTTTAGAAAAGAGGCAGGAAGTGCGGGTCGTGATACTAGAGGGATGATTCGACAACATCAATTTGGGAAAGTGGAACTTGTATCTATCACAAAACCCGAGGATAGTGACAAAATATTTGATGAAATGGTCTCTTGTGCAAGTGATTTGTTAGCATCTTTAGGACTGCCTCATAAACTTGTTCTTCTTTGTGGTGGAGATTTAGGATTTTCAGCAGCAAAGACTGTAGATATTGAGGTTTGGCTACCTGGGCAAAATAGATATAGAGAGATAAGCTCTATCTCAAATACTAGAGATTTTCAAGCCCGTCGTGCAAAGATCCGGTATAAAGAGGGAAAGAAAAACATCTTAGTACATACTTTAAATGGTTCCTCTTTGGCAGTGGGTCGAACACTCATTGCTATCATGGAAAACTATCAAAAAAGTGATGGGACGATAGAGATTCCAAAAGTACTGAAAGAGTACATGAGGTAACAATAGAGTATGGCTGAAGAAGAGTTTTTTACCCTTGATGATGATGACTTAGAAGAGGTTGCCCAAAAATCCTCTGATAAAGCTTCCACCAAAAAAGAGAGTGGAAGTAAGATCATTCACTATATTATCATTGGGATATTAGTTTTAACCATCACTCTTTTTGCACTCTTTGCCTATCTTTATATACAAAAGAAAAACGACCCCATAGAAGAGGATGTAAATGCATCCAAAATTATACAAAACATACAAGATAAAGAGTTAACACCACATCAAGAGAGTGAAGCTCAAAGGCTACTGAGTAAAGCAGACAAACTTTTCTCACAAGGAAAAAAAGAAGAAGCACTTGCAATTTATGAACAACTCTCACACTACAATAAAGCACTCTCTTATTACAACATCGGTGTGGCTAAACTCAAAGAAAAAAGTTATGAAGAGGCAATTGATTCTTTTGAAAAAGCAATGAAAAGTACAAAATTAAAATGTGCCAGTGCTTTAAATATGAGTATTTGTTACTTAAACCTAAAAAATGAACCTAGATTTCAATACTTCCTCACACTCTCAGATAAATATCTACCTTATATGATAAACCAACCACTCTACTCCTACTATTATACGCTTATAAACTATTATAAAAACCAACCCATAGAGAGTCTGATAAGCATCAAAAATCCAACAGATGATTTTTATAATCACAAACAAAATATTATCGCTTCAAAAGCACTCTCAACACTTAAAAATGACTCATTGGCAATTTACTATCTTATCAAAAATGGAGATCCAAAAGATTCGCTTACCGTTGGACTTTTACATGCAAGAGCTGGGGAGTATTCACTCTCTGCTGATATCTTACAAAATGCCGTAAATCAAGGTTTTGAGCCACTTAAAGCAAACATTGCTTTAGCCTTGGTAAAAAATAAACTGGGTCTTTTAAAAGATTCAGCTGATATTTTAAAATCAACTTATGATGCTTATAAAGAGCAGGCAGAAAATACATATCCAATATCTATGAGACTTAAAAAGTCACTATTTGACCCCGTTATTGCTCAAAAAGAGTTTAAAAAAAGACTCTTTTTAGATGACCGGTATAGATATTCTCTACTCTTTTACTACGCACCATACCATGCAATCGACTCAACAAAAACAGTTAACCTTATTACAAAAGGTGCTAAAAAAATTGAGATAGATAGTATTAAACCAGCACTTGGGTACTTAACCGATTCCAAAGCATTCTCAAATGTCAATTTAGCCGTTACAGAAGCGTTAAAGCGTATCATTGAGAATAAAATCTACGAAGCAAACTCTATATTGAAAAAAGCTGTTAAACTCTATCCTGCACACTCAACTCTTCATTATAATTTGGCACTAACTTATGCACAAATTTTTGATTTTCAAAATGCTTACAAACAATTCTCAAAAAGTTATTCTCTTGATTCTCACAACTATAAAGCATTGGCATTTAAAACTTTTTGCGCAAGTCTAACCAATAAAAATATACCAAAAAAAGAGCTTGAAAAATTAAAAGCAAGAACTGAAAAAAAAGAGGTGCTTGCCCTTATAGAAATAGCACTTGGCTCATTGGGATTGGATCTTGGCTATTTGGATCCAAGAGACTCTACATTTGCTCATGCTATCAACCTTTCATTGGCTTATAGTCGAGATGACTATAACATGTACAAAACAAGTGCTCAATCTCTTAAAAATCTTTTAGAACAAGATTTAGTCTCAAATATTTTATATCTTGATGCTACAAATGAAAAATCCCAAATCAAAACTTATGCTAGAGCAATCCACACTACCCTAACCCAAAAAAAGCTTGATCTCTCTCCTCTTTATTTTGGTGGCTTTTTACCTAAAGAGCTTTATATTCGAATGCTTCATATTGCAGGAATTTCCTCAGTTGCAAAAAAACAATTAACTGTTTATGAAAAAGCACATATACCAACGATACCATTACTTCAATCTTTGGCATATACTTATATCTATAACCAAAATTTTGAGGAAGCATATAAGATATATAACACGCTTATTGACAATCACCAACAAAAAGATTCTCACACTCTTTTTTTAGCTTCCATTGCAGCACTAGGTTCCAACCATCATGCAAATGCAGTAGCACTACTAGAGTTAGCAAAACTTACAGATGATTCCAATTTTGAAAGTAGATATGCCTTAGGACTTCTCTATCAAGAAGCACAAAATCTTGAAGGTGCTTCTATTCAATATAAAAAAATTGGAAATACTAACTTCCAATCGAACTACTTTACATTTAATCTAAAAAAGTAAAATAATTTTGTTATAAGTATAAGCAAGATTGTACTATTATAACTAACTTAAAATCTAACAAGGAGTTTATATGACACGTCGTCAATGGATGTGGCTATGGATATGGCTTTTGATTTTCTTTATCATCTTTTGTGTTTGGAATAAAGTACAACTGCTAACAAATGATATAAAAACACCGACTCAATCTATAACAACCCCAGCAGTCGCTACAACCAAAACAATAGAAACGATTACTAAACATGAAACTGAAAAAGAAGATATCAACTTTAAAATTATCAAAGATGATCAGAGTATTAAAATATCAGGTCTCTTTTCTTCAAAAGAGGATCTTGATACCTTAAAAAATGAGTATTTGAAAATTTTTAATACTGTTGAAGAGGGTGCTATCGTTATAAATAAAGAGGCGCAAAACAGTAAGATTACAGAACTCCTACCA